>NZ_DBPA01000008.1:0-10974 GCF_002300045.1 Streptococcus sp. UBA632
ACAGAAATTATAGAGCCCTTTTTATTGCAACAAAAAGGCCGCCATTCCTATCAGAATGACGGTCTTTTTCTTTTGCGGGGCTTTTGTGATACCATAATAGAGATAATAACTGATCTTTGACAAGTACAAGGTGCAGTTCGTTCGTTTTTATGTTAGAATATTTCTGATACACCTAACAGATTTGTTAAGGACAACTAACTTTTTCAATTGGTTTAAGGTAAGAAGGTATGGATACAGTATTTACGAGTAGAAATAAGATTAGGCTAATACTATTAGCGCTTGTTATGGCTATTCTAGTTGGTTTAGGCGCTATTGTGTTGCATGATCTTTTTGATTTTCTTTGGGAAGACATTTTATACACCGTGCCAGCGCTGCAACGTAGCGGCATTGTTTTGGTTTCTGGTTTGCTAAGTGCTTTGGGGTGGTATTTTCTTCAGAGGCAAGGAAGACGTCTAATTCCTTTGAAAAAGCAAATTTCACCTCAATCAGAAATAGAAGAATATCCCCCTTTTTGGCGACAATTAGGGCATTTGTTTTTGCAAGTTATCACGGTTGGTATGGGGGCGCCTGTTGGTAAAGAAGTGGCTCCGCGTGAATTAGGGAGTTTGTTCTCAACGCATTTGGTTAGAAAAATTCCGCTAGATAGTGACCAGCGTTCGGTTTTGGTGGCGAGTTCGGCGGCAGCAGGTTTAGCAGCCATTTACCAAATTCCTTTTGCCAGCTTGATATTTGTCTTTGAAGTGTTTGGCATTCCTTTGACGGCTTTAAATGTGGTGGTGGCTTTCATCACGACTTATGGAGCGACAGCTATTGCCCACTTGAGAATTAGCGATGCACCGCTTTACCATGTCAATCCTCAGCCTGTGACTTGGGTGACTTTTGTGGTGACGGTTATTTTAACCTTTGCGACCATACCTGTGGCGCGTTTGTTTAGCCGTATTAGTAAACACGCCAGCCAAAATCGCACCAAAGATAGTCGCATTTTATGGCAATTGCCTTTGGTTTTTGTCCTTCTTGCTGTGCAAAGTTATCGTTTTCCAGAATTGCTGGGGAATGGGGCACCTTTGGTGCAAGCTGGATTTGACAGCTTGAGTTTGCCTGATGCCTTGGTTTTATTTACATGTAAATACGCCATTGTCTTACTCTGCTTGAGATTTGGGTCTTACGGTGGGACAATGACGCCATCGATTTCACTGGGAGTTGCTTTTGGAGAGGTGGTGTGCTTGGTGGCTGCTCTTTTTGGTTTTAATGACCCATCTCAAATCTATCTAGCCGTTGCTGCTTGTAGTTTCTTGGGAATTACCATGAATGCACCGCTAACAGCAGGCATGATTGTCTATTCTTTTATTGGTTTTCCAAAAACCTATCTCTTTCCTGTTTTGTTAAGCATTGGCTTGTTGCTGCTTATCAAATGCCGTAGAGATGCCAGTAAGGATACTGAATCAGAAACCTTTATCCCTTTACCTGACGGTTCACAATTGCATTATCAGATTGTCGGTGAGGGTGAAACCTTAGTCTTTTTACACGGTAATAACGGCAATTACCATTACTTTAGCAAACAAATTCCTTATTTCTCTCAAAAATACCAGTTGGTCTTGTTTGACAGCAGAGGTCATGGGCAATCAACTAATGAAAAGGCGGTCAATTCCTTTGATTTGATGGCAGATGATATTGCTTATGCGCTGAAGGAATTGGGCATCGACAAGGCTACTTTCATTGGTTATAGTGACGGGGCAAACTTGGCTTTGACTATTGCTTTGAAATACTCTGACTTGGTGACAGGTTTGGTCTTAAATGCTGGAAACGTTCGCCTGTATGGTGAGAAATGGTATGCTGGATTGTCCACACACGTTTTGTATCGTGTGATGAAGCGATTGTTGCCGTATTTCCCACAATTGGAAAATTATATAATAAATATGCGTTTGATGATGGAGGATATGCCTATTCATCTGAATGATTTAGCTCGTGTTACCGTTCCATCCTTGGTCTTGATTGGTGGATGGGACTTGATTTCTTATGAGCATTCGCTTGAAATTGCTAATCATCTTGGTAATGGTCATTTGGTTTCAGTGCCATTTCGTCTGCACAATATGGCTTACCTCAGTCCCAAACGTTTTAATAAGGAAGTGAATCACTTTTTGACGCAACTAGAGGAGAATAAGAACGCATGAAGAAAGTCATCAATTTTTTCAAAACCAATGAATCCAAGATCAAAATAGGATTTAGTTTATCGATTTTCATCTTGGTTTTAGTCGAATTTTTCCGATTGTCTAAAACCATTTCGTGGCCGACCTTACAGTCAGCCTTTGCTAGCATTCCCCCTTTCAATATCGTTCTAATGATTTTGATTGGCTTAGTGGCCGTTATGCCGATGATTGGTTATGACGTTATTTTCAACCGTTTGCTTGGGACGTCGCACTCTAAAAAGTACATTATTGAAAATAGTTGGAGTATCAACACCATAAATAATATGATTGGTTTTGGTGGAATTGTAGATGTTGGTTTGCGTCTAGCCTTGTACAGTGACGGCATTGACAACGGGAAAAGCATCAAGGTCTTGTCCCGTCTGCTCCCTTATTTTAGCTCTGGTTTGTCTGTCTTATCCACAGTGATTTTGCTGTTTGCAGGGTTGTTCACAGAAGGCTCCTATCTACACCGTTTTTTGATTATTTTTGTGGTAGCAGCCTTTTATTTCCCAGTCGTCTTGTGGATATCATCAAGGGAAAACCTCACCTTTTTTGGTAATGTTGAGCGAAAGGTGCGTTTGGAATTAACTTTGATTTCTGTTTTGGAATGGTCAGGTTGTGTTGGGTCATTCCTTGCAGTTGGGTATTTGATGGGCTTCCATTTTTCAATTGTCCAAGTTGCTGGAGCTTACATCTTAGCCATTTTGTTTGGGATGATTTCTTTCATTCCTGGTGGAATCGGAAGTTTTGATTTGACTATGATGACAGCTTTGACCATGATGGGATTTGCCAGCACTGACGTAATTTTGTGGACCTTGCTTTACCGTATGGTTTACGATATTTTGCCATTTGCCCTTGGGGTGGTGCTATTTGTTAAAAATCTTGGTAAAACCATCAACGACCACTACAAAGGCATTCCAAAAGAATTAACCGTTACTTTGCTAAGACGTTTGATTTATGGTTTGGTGGTTTTGTTTGGGATTTTCCTCGTGTTATCAGCTACCATTCCAGAGAAGGTCAATCAAATTCACTGGTTGAAACAGATGAATCCTATTCATGCCAACCTCATTTGGCAATTTCCAAGTATCTTAATCGGAAGTCTTTACATTCTTTTAGGGCGTTCTTTGTTAGAGCGCGTGCGTCAAGCACTGCCTTTTGGCATTGGGCTCATTTTCGTGTCGCTTATTTGGATAAATGCCAAATCCTTTAGCAATTTCACGTCGCTTTATTTGATTATCTTGTTACTGTTATTGGTTTTCTTCAAAAATAACCTGACTGTTGACCGTTTGATTTATTCTTGGGAATCCTTGCTGAAAGATAGCGTGATTTTTCTAGGCTTAATCATTAGCTACCTTTTCCTAGGCATGCCGCATTATTTGATTCATCACAAAGAAATTTTACAGCTTAATAAATTTGCCATTTCTTTCCTTGGAACGATTATTGTCGTGGGTATTTGCTACACGATTATCGTGCACCTTTTGCGAAAGAGCTCTAAGAAACTAGGCGAGTCTTTCGATGCGGAAGCCTATCGTCAGTTTTTGGACACACATGGCAACACCTCTGATAGATTTTTACCATTCTTGGGGGACAAGCAGCTGTTTTGGTACCCTAATAAACCAGAAGCAAGTGTTGTGCTTCAATTTTCACTGGATAATAACAAAGCCGTGGTGATGGGCGAGCCGATTGGCGATAAGGACAACTTCCAGCCTGCTATCAACGCCTTTATCCGAGCAGCTAGGGACCTCAATTATTCGCCAGTCTTTTATGAAATCGGTCAAGAATTGACCCTCTACCTGCATGAATGTGGGTTTGAATTCATGAAATTTGGGGAGTCTGCTTTGGTTCATCTGCAAGATTTCACTTTGACGGGTAAAAGCAGCAAGAGCTTCCGCCGTGCCCTTAACTTTGTGGAAAAAGAAGGCTTCACATTTGATATTATCCAACCGCCTTATGCGCCTGAGCTAATCACACAGCTTCGCAGCATTTCAGATTCGTGGCTGGATGGCCGTCAGGAAAAAGGCTTCTCACTAGGTTTTTTCAAGGAAGATTACTTGCAAATTACGCCGATGGCTTTGGTACGTAATGACAAAGGAAAAATCGTGGCTTTTGCCAACATTATCCTAGCTGAAGAAGAATCTGTTGTTACCGTTGATTTAATGCGTTATGACAAGGAAGAAAGCCCATCTGGCGTTATGGATTACCTCTTTATTTCTCTCTTCTTGCACTACAAGGAAGAAGGCTACCGCTACTTTGATTTGGGCATGGCGCCGCTATCAAATGTGGGAATCAATAAAGACAGTTTTATCCAAGAACGCATTGGTTTCCTTGTTTATTCCTTCACGTCACGTTTTTACTCGTTTGAAGGATTGCGTAAATACAAGCAAAAATTTGCACCAGAATGGCAACCACGCTACATTAGTTACATGAAATCATCATGGTTAGCCTGTGATTTATTAGCGATTTACCGTATTGACAATCGCACACTAGACCAAGATTAACGTATCCAACCTCTTGCTCTTATGCCTGTTGGGCAGAGTTTAGAGGTGGGTACGTTTTTTTAAAAATATCAGAACCTATGTCTTTACTTTTTATGTGAAAAGTTGTACTATGCCTATGTAATTTTGTTTGCTAATTTATTTATTAAAAGAGAGGATATTTATTATGTTAGGACATGACATTTTGAATGATCCTTTTTTGAATAAGGGAACTGCTTTTACTTTGGAAGAACGTAAAGAACTTGGTTTAGTTGGTTTACTTCCTCCAAAAGTTCAAACCATTGAAGAACAAGCAGAACAAGCGTATGCTCACTATCAACGTAAATCATCGATTTGGAAAAACGCCATTTCTTGATGGAAATTTTCAACACAAACAGAACCTTGTTCTACTATTTGTTTAACGAACACGTTGTTGAATTTAACCCAATTGTTTACGATCCAGTTATTGCAGAATCTATCGAACAATACAGTGATTTGTTTGTTGATCCGCAATATGCGGCTTTCCTTTCTGTTGAACACCCTGAAGACATTCTTGATACCCTTAAAAATGCAGCAGGCGATCGTAATATCCGCCTTATCGTTGTAACCGATGCAGAAGGTATTTTAGGTATTGGTGACTGGGGTACACAAGGTGTGGATATTTCAGTCGGAAAATTGATGATTTACACAGCAGCAGGTATTGACCCTAAAACGGTTTTACCAGTTGTCATTGACGCTGGTACAGACCGCGAAGAATTATTAAACAACCCATTTTATCTAGGAAATCGCCACAAACGTATCCGTGGTGAAGCTTACTACGACTTTATCGACCAATTTGTTAAAGAAGCTGAAGATTTGTTCCCTGATTTGTACTTGCACTGGGAAGATTTCGGACGTAGCAATGCGGCTGTTATCCTTAACAAATACAAAGATAAAATCCCAACATTCAACGACGATATCCAAGGAACTGGTATCATTACTCTAGCAGGTATCTATGGTGCGCTTGATATCACTGGTGAAAAATTAACAGACCAACGTTACCTTTGCTTCGGTGGAGGAACAGCGGGTGCAGGTATTGCCCACCGCGTTCTTTTGGAAATGATGGAACAAGGCCTTACAGAAGAAGAAGCTTACAGTCGTTTCTACATGGTAGATAAACAAGGTTTGCTCTTTGATGACATGGATGATTTTACACCAGAACAAAAACCATTTGCGCGTAAACGTTCAGAATTTGAAAACAGCGAAGAATTAACCGAACTTTCAAAAGTGGTCAAAGCGGTCAAACCAACTATTCTTGTCGGTACGTCAACACAACCTGGTACCTTTACACAAGAAATCGTTGAAGATATGTGCAGCTTTACAGAACGCCCAATTATCTTCCCATTGAGTAACCCAACTAAATTGGCTGAAGCAACTGCTGAGGATTTGATTCGTTGGTCAGATGGTAAAGCCTTCGTTGCGACTGGTATTCCAGCAGCAGATGTAGAATACAAAGGTGTTTGTTACCAAATCGGTCAAGCTAACAATGCCTTGATTTACCCAGGTCTTGGTCTAGGGGTTATGGCTTCTAAAGCAAAATTATTGACTGATAAAATGATTGGTGCAGCAGCTCACTCACTTAGTGGTTTGGTTGACTCAGGTAAACCAGGAGCACCTGTCTTGCCACCAGTTTCTCGCTTGACAGAGTTCTCTATCTAAGTTGCCAATGCCGTAGCCAAAACAGCACAAGAAGAAGGTTTGGCACAAGTTGACGGTGATATGGAAAAAGCCGTTCAAGACATTAAATGGTATCCTAACTACTAATTTAGGGGGTATCAGGAGATGAGTATTTTAACATCAATTGAAAATATTTTACCCATTATCTTTATCATTGCCCTAGGTTTTTACCTCAATGAAAAAGGGTGGTTTGGACCAGACTTTGGTGGGAATGTTTCTAAACTTGTGATGAACATTGCTTTACCTGCCTCAATCTTTGTATCGGTTTTGAAATACTTGACCTTAGATAAATTGATTGCTGTGGCACCAGGTCTTGTCTATACTTTTGGTTCTGTTATTCTTGCCTATATTGCCGCCTTTATAGTGGTTAAACTTTTTAAGGTACGTCCAGGAAGACGAGGCACAATGATTAATATGTTTGCTAATACTATTTTCATTGGGCTTCCCCTTAATATCGCTCTTTTTGGAGATGCCTCAATCTCTTATTTCTTGGTTTATTACATTACCAATACGGTGTCAACTTGGGCCTTTGGAGCACTTCTCATCGCTCAAGACTCAAAAGATGCGACACGAAAATCATCAACAGGCTTTAATTGGCGAAAACTATTGCCAGCGCCTTTGGTTGGCTTCCTTATTTCATTGGTTTTCTTGCTCTTAAACATTCCTGTGCCAGCCTTTGCAACCAACACCTTGACTTATGTTGGTAATATCGTGACACCGATGTCTTTGATTTATATCGGTATTGTCCTTTCAAAAGCTGGTTTGAGCAGTATCAATTTTGATAGAGATACCATTTTGGCACTCTTGGGACGCTATATCTTGTCACCAGTAGTTATGTTTCTTCTCTTGACCTTGTGGGGAAGTCATCTTCCAGCTATTGAGTATAAGACCTTTATGGTGCAAGCAGCGGTTCCAGGCTTGGCCGTTTTACCAATATTGGCTAATGAGGGTAATGGTGATGTGGAATATGCAACAAATGTTGTCACAACGTCAACCTTATTGTTTGTCATTGTGATTCCAATTTTGGTAACTTTGCTTGGCTAGTCTAAAAAGTATGATTAGTGCAAACTCTAAAAGTTAAGATCCGTTGACTTTTAGAGTTTTTTTGTAGAATTGGGAGTATATGCTGTGGATAATCAAGAAAAGAGAAATATTTTACCACAGGACCTTAGGCGAGTGGCTTTATTGCTGGGTTTTTCTGGTGGTGCGGTAGATGTATATAGCCATTTGCGTTTTCATACCTTGGTAGCGACACAGACAGGGAACATCGTTTTGATGGTAGCACAGATTGCGGAAAAGCAAGATAATTTTTTACCGAGATTAACGTCTATTATTGTTTTTAGTATTGGTTTTGTTCTAGGAATTGCTTACAAACAACGGGCACAAACACCTTATTGGCGGATTTTTGCCATGATGCTCATGTTAATTGCCTGCTTGGTGTTGCCTTTTTTGCCGTCTGACCAACTTTTGTTCAAAATCATTGCTTTGTCTTTTGGGACGGGTTTATTAATGCTGACCTTTACAGGTAGTAAAATCGAAACCGTACCTTATACCATTATGATGACTTCGGGGAATTACCGCAGGATGTTAATGAGTTGGTATCATTATGCAACCAGTGCTGCCAAAAATCCTCAGGATAAGCGTGACGTGGTGAATTATACTATTATTGTATTGAGTTTTATGCTTGGCGCTCTGACAGCTGCAGTGGCCTACATTTGGCTAAAAGATCTAACGATTTGGTTGGTAGCTCTTGCTTTGGTCTTGGTTATGATTTTTTATGCTATTGAAATTGCACGCGCGGATCATTACGTCAAAGAGATAAAAGGTAGATGATTAAAGTTTCTGAAAAAATACCGTATGGTGAGGATTTATTAAATTTTTTCAGAAAAATCCCTTGACATGAGAAGATTTTTAGTGTACTCTGCTAAACGAGAGTGAGGTCAATCATGGACTTAGGAAAGTTAAAACGAATCAAACGAGTCGAATTATATGAAATTATTTTAGCTCAAGACGAAGAAATCAAGCGCTTACGCCAAGAAACAGCAGATTTATCTGTCAAATTGGCGAAACGCGACATAAATATACAAAAAGCGGGGACTCTAGCAGAGGCCGCTTTTAGCTTGACAAATATCTTTGAAGAGGCACAAAAGGTAGCAGATATTTACTTGGAAAATGTAAAAATGCAAACGAGTAACGGAGATGAAGGAAAAAAAGACTAGTCAAGAAGACTACCATTCAGAAATCACAGAGATTGAAGATTTATATCAAAAAGCTACTTACCGCCGCCGTTTGTGGAAAAGTATCGGTAGCACGTCTTCTATCTTGGTCGTGGTGGCTGCCTTTGCTATTTTGATGTCTATTCTGTTTTTCCCTATTTTGCGTATCTACGGCAAATCCATGTCAGGAACCTTGGATAGAGGGGATTTGATTGTGGCATTTAAAACCAATAGCTTTGACACAGGAGACATTGTGGCTTTTTATTACAATAACAATGTCTTGGTTAAGCGCGTGATTGCCGAAGAAGGCGACTGGGTTGATATGGATAGTAAAGGAAATGTTTATGTCAATCAGAAAAAACTCAAAGAACCGTATTTGAAAAAAAAGGCTTATGGTGAAACTAACATAACCTTTCCTTACCAAGTTCCAGAAGGGCAGTTATTTGTTATGGGGGACAACCGAAAGGTGTCTATCGACTCAAGAAACACGTCTATCGGAACCGTATCAAATGAGCAAATCGTCGGGAAATTATTGGTTAGGATTTGGCCATTGCCAAAATTCAGATTGTTGACCTAACAAAGACTAGGAGAAGAAATCATGAGAAAAGTTTTACGGCATTATTGGCAAAAGTTGAAACACCTTCGGCGAAAGCAAGCTATTCTGGTGATAGGAACGTTTGTATTTGTGATGACTTCCTATGCCTTGATTTTGCGGGCAGTCACTCTTGACAATGACACTGCGAGCTCAGAGCCAGGAATCAGTCTTGCCAGTAGTTCTTCTAGCGATGAAAATGTGTCGCAAGTGGCGTCCGAGCCAGCGACTTCTTCTACACTAGCAAGTTCGTCAGCCATTAGTTCTCTACCAAGCACACAGATTGAGGCGCAAGAACAATCCAGCGCACCAGCAACGATTCAAGAAGCGACAACCTTGACGGCTGATGGCGATGGCTACACTGTATCAGCGGTGTTTGATGCCAGCAGTCGATTGCCAGTCGGTGTCGAACTAAAGGTTAAACAAGTAACAAGTGATAGCCAAGATTACCAAAATGCTTTGGCAAAAGCTCAGGCAGCTCTTGATGGCAAATCTTTAGCCTTTGCGACTTTCTTTGATATCAGCTTTACCTACCAAGGCAAGGAAGTACAACCCCAAGCACCAGTGAAGGTAACCCTTCAAACCAAGGACAACCTCGCTGGTCAAGAGCAAGCCTTGAAAGTGGTACATATCACATCAGCAGGTAAAACAGAGCTTATCAATCCTGAAAGCGTGAGTTTGACAGAATCACAGACTAAGGTGACTTATACAGTATCTTCTTTCTCTGTGCAAGGTTTAGTGCTTGAAAAAACAGAGCAATCATCTGAAGCAACCACTTCGGACACAGAAAGCAGCAGCTCAGAAACGAGTCCATCAAGCCAAGGCCAAGGGACTTCAACTTCTGCCACAACAACAGAAGCAGCAGAAAATAGAACCCTTACCTTTGTCTACGAAAATGCAGAAGGTCAGGAAGAAACCATCACAACAGTTACGAAAAAAGATGGGGAAACCTTGGAAAATCTGCCAGCTACACCATTCAAAACAGGCTACCATTTTGACCATTGGCAAAATAAGGCAACAGGTGAAACGGTGACGGCTGACACGGTAGTCAATGGTGATATGACCATTGAGGCTGTTTACACGGAAATCAAGATTTACACGGTAACCGTTCATTATTATTATCACAACACCAGCAAGGGTGATGATGTTACCTTTGACACTGAGATTTACCAATTAGAAGCTAACGAAACCTCTTATCGCATCAATCCACCAGCTTCAACCAAGGTCAGCAAAAATGATGATAGCAGCTTGCCACAAGATGCGACCTATTATCCTGAAACAGCACTTATCGAGTTGACCAAAGAGGAATTACTTGAAAAGAGTGATGCTGATGGGAAAATGGAGTTGAGCATACAGTACGTTCCAGCATCATCTGAATACAACATTCATTATATGTTGAAAGACTTTGATGACAAGGGCTATAGTGAGATTGAAAAGGTAACTGCGCACGGGGTTATCGGCTCTATCGTTAGTCCAAAAGTTCTAGATTATCCTTATGCGACCTTTGAAAAAACAGATCCTGAGGAATTGACTAAAGAAAAAGGACAAGATTTGTACGTTTACTACACACGAAATCATTACACCTTGAACTACGAGTCTAATGGTGGCACTTATGTGGACTACCAAACAGGACTTTACAACCAGTCAGTTTCTGTTACAAGCGCTACCCCAACGCGTGTAGGTTACACCTTTGCAGGTTGGTATAAGGACCCTGATTTCAAACAAAAGGCTGGTACAAGTGTTACCCTTGATAAAGATGTGACCTTGTATGCTAAGTGGGAGCCTAAAAA
>NZ_DBPA01000015.1:0-54019 GCF_002300045.1 Streptococcus sp. UBA632
ACTACAGAAATTATAGAGCCCAATTTTATTGATTTGATTTCGCCGTGTACTCGCATCACCGATCACGCGCTCAACCTAGTGGAAAAAGTGATTCAGCAACAAATATAAGATTAAACGGCTTTTAGACCTTGGGTTTAAAAGTTTTTTTGTACAGGATTTTTTGGTATATACCATTTACAAAAAAAGGACTTTTGCTTATAATAGAAAGTGACGGAGGTATTCAACATGACAACCTATATCAAAGCAGATGCATTTTATTACCCTTATCAAGTGAAACCGAGTGGTTACCTGGCGATCGAAGGCGATCGTTTTGGAGATTGGCAAGAAAGCGTGCCAGAAAATACGACTATTGTGGATTGGACAGGTTATAGCATTGCGCCTGGTCTAGTGGACACGCATATTCATGGTTTTGCGGGCGCCGATGTGATGGACAATAGCCAAGAATCACTAGAAACAATGAGCCGTGCCCTTTTGGGAGCTGGTGTGACCAGCTTTTTACCAACAGGTTTGACCGCATCATTTGAAACTTTGAATGCTATTTGCCAAACAACAGCAGCTTTTGCAGGGCAAGAAAGCGGTGCCCGTATCAAAGGCCTCTTTTTCGAAGGCCCTTACTTTACTGAAAAATACAAAGGTGCCCAAAACCCTTCTTATATGCGTAATCCTTCTATTAGCGAGTTAGACCAATGGTTGGCTAGTTCTAAGGGCTTGTTGCGTAAGATTGCTCTAGCGCCTGAACGTGAGGACGTTGAGGACTTTATCAACTATGCGACTGACAAAGGTGTGACCGTGGCTTTAGGACATTCTGATGCGACCTTTGACCAAGCCATCAAAGCTGTTGAAGCTGGTGCTTCTGTTTGGGTGCACGCCTACAATGGTATGCGAGGACTCAATCACCGTGAGCCTGGTATGGTTGGTGCCGTTTACGAAATGCCAAATACCTATGCCGAATTGATTTGCGATGGGCACCATGTTCACCCATCAGCTTGTGATATGTTGCTCCACCAAAAAGGCCCTGACCACGTGGCTTTGATTACCGACTGCATGAGCGCTGGCGGATTAAAAGACGGGGATTATATGTTGGGTGAATTTCCTGTTATTGTCGAAAAAGGAACCGCACGCCTCAAATCAAACGGCGCCTTGGCAGGGTCTATTCTCCAACTAAAAGATGCCGTGCAACACGTTGTGGACTGGGGCTTGGTGTCTAAAGCCGAAGCTATTCGCATGGCAACCTTAATCCCAGCCATTTCCGTAGGACTTGATAACGAATGTGGCCAAATCAAAAAAGGCCATCACGCCGACTTTATCGTCCTAGACAAAGACTTGAACCTACAAGCCACTTACCTCGGCGGAAGAAAAGCTTGGGAAGAGTAGATCATTTAGTGACCTACTTTTTCCCTGTCTAGTATTTTTACCTAGACAGGGATTTGCTTTTGTGCTAAAATACTGTCTAAAGAGAGAGGGTCTTATGGCGTTTCCCTAGCGAGTCCGAGTTGGTGGGAGTCGGATGACAATGCTGTGAGTAACTGGCGCTTTCGCTTAGCTAAGGCTAAGTTTAGACACAGATAAAATGAAGTAATAAAATAGGGTGGAACCGCGTTTAAACGCCCCTTATGAGGTATCATGGGAGTGTTTTAGCGGTTTTTTCTTTGGCTAAAATGCACTTGTGATGCGTCACCAGAAATAATGTTTAAGGAGAAGATGATGGCGAAAAAGTTAACATTTCAAGAAATTATTCTAACCTTGCAACAATTTTGGAATGACCAAGGTTGCATGCTCATGCAAGCATATGACAATGAAAAAGGTGCGGGTACGATGAGCCCTTATACCTTCCTTCGTGCAATCGGTCCAGAACCATGGAACGCAGCTTATGTGGAACCATCACGTCGTCCTGCCGATGGACGTTACGGGGAAAACCCAAACCGTCTTTACCAACACCACCAATTCCAAGTGGTTATGAAACCAAGCCCAAGCAATATTCAAGAATTGTACTTGCAATCTTTGGAAAAATTGGGCATCAACCCACTTGAACACGATATTCGTTTTGTTGAGGACAACTGGGAAAACCCATCAACGGGTTCTGCTGGTCTTGGTTGGGAAGTTTGGCTTGACGGTATGGAAATCACTCAGTTCACTTATTTCCAACAAGTTGGTGGTTTGCAAACAGGCCCTGTGACATCAGAAGTGACTTATGGTTTGGAACGTTTGGCATCATACATCCAAGAAGTGGATTCTGTCTATGATATTGAATGGGCTCCAGGTGTTAAATACGGGGAAATTTTCTTACAACCTGAATTTGAACATTCAAAATATTCATTTGAAATTTCAGATCAAGACATGCTTCTTGAAAACTTTGAAAAATACGAAAAAGAAGCTAAACGTTGCTTGGCAGAGCACTTGGTACACCCAGCGTATGACTATGTTTTGAAATGCTCACATACCTTTAATTTGCTGGATGCTCGTGGTGCGGTTTCAGTAACAGAGCGTGCTGGCTACATTGCCCGCATTCGTAATTTGGCGCGTGAAGTCGCTAAAACCTTTGTGGCAGAACGCAAACGCCTTGGTTACCCACTTCTTGATGAAGCCACACGTGAACAATTATTGAAGGAGGATGCTGAATAATGACTAAAAATTTACTTGTAGAACTTGGTTTAGAAGAATTGCCAGCTTATGTCGTGACACCAAGTGAAAAACAATTGGGTAAACGTATGGCAGCCTTTTTGAACGACAAACGTTTGGCATTTGATAGCATCCAAACCTTCTCAACTCCACGTCGTTTGGCGGTTCGTGTGACTGGTTTAGCGGATGCACAAACTGATTTGACAGAAGATTTCAAAGGGCCTTCTAAAAAAATCGCCTTGGATGCTGATGGTCAGTTCACCAAAGCTGCTCAAGGATTTGTGCGTGGAAAAGGTTTGACAACAGACGATATTGAATTCCGCGAAGTGAAAGGTGAAGAATACGTTTACGTTACCAAACACGAAGCTGGAAAATCTGCCGAAGAAGTATTGAAAGATTTGCCAGAAATCCTAGCTGCTATGACTTTCCCAGTTAATATGCACTGGGCAAACAATACCTTTGAATACATTCGTCCCGTTCATACATTGACTGTTCTATTAGACGATGAAGACCTTGACCTTGATTTCTTGGATATTCATTCAGGTCGTGTGAGCCGTGGACATCGTTTCCTTGGTCATGAAGTTGAAATCGCAAATGCAGATTCTTATGAAGATGATTTGCGTCAAGTCTTTGTCATTGCAGATGCCAAAGAACGCCAAGACATGATTGTTAACCAAATCAAAGCCATTGAAAAAGCCCAAAATGTACAAGTGGAAATTGATGACGACTTGCTTAACGAAGTTTTGAACTTGGTCGAATACCCAACTGCCTTTATGGGAAGTTTTGACACTAAATACCTTGACGTTCCAGAAGAAGTGCTTGTTACATCAATGAAAAACCACCAACGTTACTTTGTTGTTCGTGACCAAGACGGCAAGTTGATGCCAAACTTCATTTCCGTGCGTAATGGTAACGACCAATACCTTGACAATGTCATCAAAGGAAATGAAAAAGTGCTTGTGGCGCGTTTGGAAGACGGTGAATTCTTCTGGCGTGAAGACCAAAAACTTAAGATTGCGGACCTTGTCGCAAAACTAGATAACGTGACTTTCCACGAAAAAATCGGTTCGCTTTCAGAACACATGAAACGCAGCAAAGTGATTGCCGCTTACCTTGCTGAAAAAGCTGGCGCTACTGAAACTGAAAAAGCAGCCCTTGCCCGTGCAGCTGAAATCTACAAATTCGACCTATTGACAGGTATGGTCGGTGAGTTTGATGAATTGCAAGGGATTATGGGTGAAAAATATGCCCTTCTTGCAGGCGAAGAACCAGGCGTAGCCACAGCAATTCGCGAACATTATTTGCCAAATGCTGCTGATGGTGATCTTCCAGAAACTAAAGTAGGTGCTCTATTAGCCCTTGCTGATAAATTGGATACTATCTTGTCATTCTTCTCAGTTGGCTTGATTCCATCAGGTTCAAATGACCCATATGCCCTACGTCGTGCAACAGCAGGTGTGGTGCGTATTATGGATGTTTTTGGATTAACTATCCCAATGGATGAATTGCTCGACGACCTTTATGCCTTGTCATTTGATAGCTTGACATACGAGCACAAAGCAGAAGTGATGGACTTTATCCGTGCGCGTGTGGAAAAAATGATGCCAGCTAAAACACCAAAAGACATTCGTGAAGCTGTGTTAGCAAGCACTAATCTTATCGTGCCTGAAATGCTTGAAACAGTAGATGCTTTGGTGGCAGCTAGTCAAACAGAAGGCTACAAAGCAGCAGTAGAAAGCTTATCACGCGTCTTTAACCTAGCTGAAAAAGCTCCAACAGGTGTGAGCGTTGACGCTAGCTTGTTTGAAAATGATGATGAAAAAGCCTTGGACAAGGCCACACAAGACTTGACCTTGTCAGGTACAGCTAGCGACAAATTGGCACAACTCTTTGCTTTGAGCCCAGTTATTGACAAATTCTTTGACAATACCATGGTTATGGTGGATAATGAAGCTGTTAAAAATAATCGTCTAGCTATTTTATCGCAATTAAGCTCTAAAGCTAGCCGCGTGGCTGCCTTTAACAAATTAAACACGAAATAAGCTAGTAAAATCTACTCATTGAGTAGATTTTACTGCTATCTTGAAATAGCTAAGATATCAAAATAGAAAGGAAAACGTATCTTTCTAGCAGGATACGTTTGGGAATGAACTCATGCTTGAAAAGAAAATTGAACGTATCAATGAACTCGCACGCAAGAAAAAAACAGTTGGTTTGACTGGTGAAGAAAAAGTTGAACAAGCTGAATTGCGTAAAGAATACATCGAAGGTTACCGCCGCTCACTCCTTCACCACATCTCTGGTATCAAATTAGTTGACGAGGAAGGAAACGACGTGACACCTGAAAAACTCCGTCAATTGCAACGTGAACGTGGCTTGCACGGCAGAAGCCTTGACGACCCAAATTCATAAAAAGGAAGCTTGGTTATTTTGAAATAACTGAGCTTTTTAAGACTACTAGTTAAAAATTTTCAAGAGATATGATATAATAGAATCCGAACAATTATAGTTTAAGTCCTTAAAAAAGAAAGGTTTCACTCATGACATTTGATGCTATTGATCAGTTGGCAGTCAACACTGTCCGTACGCTTTCGATTGATGCTATTCAAGCAGCTAATTCAGGTCACCCAGGCCTTCCAATGGGAGCTGCTCCGATGGCTTATGTCCTTTGGAATCATGTAATGAATGTTAATCCAAAGACTAGCCGTTCTTGGTCTAACCGCGATCGTTTTGTGCTCTCTGCAGGACATGGTTCTGCCCTTTTATATAGTCTTCTTCATCTATCAGGCTACAAGGTTAGCATGGATGACTTGAAAAACTTCCGTCAGTGGGGCTCAAAAACACCAGGTCACCCAGAAGTCAACCATACAGATGGTGTTGAAGCAACGACTGGACCTCTTGGACAAGGGATTGCAAATGCTGTCGGAATGGCTATGGCAGAAGTGCATTTAGCCGCTAAATTTAACAAACCAGGATTTAATATCGTTGATCATTATACATACGCATTAAATGGTGATGGGTGTCTTATGGAAGGGGTCAGCCAAGAAGCTGCTAGCCTTGCTGGGCATTTGAAACTAGGCAAATTGATCCTTCTTTACGATTCAAATGACATTTCACTAGATGGTTCAACGTCAAAAGCCTTCACAGAAGACATCAAAGAAAAATTTGAATCTTTTGGTTGGCAACATATCTTGGTGAAAGATGGTAACGATTTGGAAGCTATTGCTAAAGCCTTGGCAGATGCAAAAGCTGAAACTGAAAAACCATCTATCATTGAAGTGAAAACCATCATCGGTTACGGTGCTGAAAAACAAGGGACATCAGCTGTTCACGGCGCTCCACTTGGCGCTGAAGGTATTGCTTACGCTAAAAAAGCTTACGGCTGGGATTACCCTGAATTCACCGTTCCTGAAGAAGTCGCAAAACGCTTTGAAGTTGGTATTAAATTCCGCGGAGAAGCTGCTGAAAATGCTTGGCAAACCAAATTCCGTGAATACGAAATGGCTTATCCAGAATTAGCAGCTGAATACAAAAAAGCCTTTGCCAACCAACCTGTAAACGTTGATCTTAAAGCCTTTAACTTGGATTCTAACCAAGCTAGCCGTGTGTCTAGCCAACAAGCAATCCAACAAATTTCTGCCCAAGTGCCATCATTCTGGGGTGGTTCAGCTGACCTCTCGGCTTCAAACAATACCATGGTTGCTAAGGAAACAGATTTCCAACCTGATAATTACATCGGTCGCAACATCTGGTTTGGGGTTCGTGAATTTGCCATGGCTGCTGCTATGAACGGGATTGCCTTGCACGGTGGAACACGTGTTTATGGCGGAACATTCTTCGTCTTTTCAAACTACTTGCTTCCAGCCGTCCGCATGGCAGCTCTTCAACAATTGCCAACCATCTACGTGATGACCCACGATTCTATTGCGGTTGGTGAAGATGGTCCAACACACGAGCCCGTTGAACAATTGGCAAGTGTCCGCTCAATGCCAAACTTGAACGTTATCCGTCCAGCTGATGGTAATGAAACTAACGCTGCTTGGAAACGTGCTTTGGCAGAAACAGACCGTCCAACAATGCTTGTCTTGACACGTCAAAACCTTCCTGTCCTTGAAGGCACTAAGGAAATGGCTGAAGAAGGTGTCAACAAGGGAGCTTACATCATTTCTGAAGCAAAAGGTGACCTTGACGGTATTCTTATCGCAACAGGTTCAGAAGTGAAATTGGCGCTTGATGCGCAAGCTGCTTTGGCAGACAAAGGGGTTCATGTGCGCGTGGTTTCAATGCCAGCACAAAATCTCTTTGACGAACAAGATGCTGCTTACAAAGAAAGCATTCTTCCAGCTGCTGTTACAAAACGTTTGGCAATCGAAGCTGGCTCAAGCTTTGGTTGGGGCAAATATGTTGGTCTTAACGGAAAAACATTGACTATCGATACTTGGGGAGCATCAGCACCAGGTGCTAAGATTTTTGAAGAATATGGCTTTACTGTGGACAACGCTGTGAGCCTTTACGAATCTTTTTAAGATAGACATAAGGTTAAATGCGATAAATCATGAGGGAATGGGTCAAGAAATCATTGAAGGGTGGTTTCGTGCTCATTTCCTTTTTTTGCTATTTTGATAAGGAAAGGAAAATCATAAATGACCGATATACAATTGACCAGCTAGCATCAATAATGGACGGCAATCAGTATTTTGACGTCCATTATTGATGCCAGTCGTGGTGAGATTTAAGTGGATGGCTTGCCTCTGTCAGAAAATCGTGATGCCATTAAAAAACGCATCGGTTATGTGCCAGATTCGCCCGATATCTTTTTGAATTTGACGGCGCGGGAATATTGGTACTTTTTGGCAAAGGTATATGGGGTTGAGCTGTCTGTTGCGGATGAGCGGATAGCACACTTGGCCCAATTGTTTGACATTGCTCAGCAAGCGGATGACTTGATTGACAGTTTTTCGCACGGAATGCGCCAAAAAGTGGTGGTTATTGGGGCACTTATCTCTAATCCTGACCTTTGGGTGCTTGATGAGCCATTGACAGGTCTAGACCCCCAAGCTTCTTTTGATTTAAAGGAAATGATGCAGGCGCACGCGCGTGAGGGCAATATTGTCCTCTTTTCGACCCACGTTCTTGCTGTGGCAGAGCAATTGTGTGACCGCATTGGCATCTTAAAGCACGGGCAATTGATTTTTATAGGGAGTTTAGCAGACTTAAAAGCTAAGTATCCCAACAAGGATTTGGAAACCATTTACCTTGAATTAGCAGGACATCAGATAAAAGAATAGAGGTGAGGTTATGAACTGGTCAACGATTTGGGAATTGATTAAAATCAATATCCTCTATTCTAATCCACAGTCGGTTACGGCAGCCAAACGCAAAAAAGAACGTCGTGCCAATAAGCACTTTTCAGCCTATAAGAGCTTAATGCAGCAACAAGGAATTTTATGTTTGGTGTTTTCAGCCATTTACATTTACCTCTACACAGGTATTGATTTTCGGCATTATCCTGGTTATTTTTCGGCTTATATTGGTATTTTCATGATCGTGTCTTTATTTAGCGGCTTTTCAGCCCTTTACGGTATTTTTTATGAAAGTAACGACACTAAGATTTATGCTCCCTTGCCGATAAAATCCAGTGAGCTATATGTGGCAAAGGTCATTTCGAGTTTTGGCATGACGGCTGTCTTTTTGACCCCGCTCATTTCCTTGTTATTTATCGCTTACAAGCAACTGAGGGGGATAATCTGGGCGATTCCCTTGACTGTACTCATGTTTAGCATTTTATTTTTATCGACGACCATTTTGACCTTATACTTGAATGCTTTGGTTGGGAAAATCATTGTCAGAAGTCGCCACCGCAAGCTAATTTCAACCATTTTAATGTCTATCTCAACCGTGGCAAGTGTGGGTGTTATCCTATACATGAACGTGGTTAATACGCAAGACACTATGCAAGGAGGAATCTTATCAGACCGTCTATCCTTACCGTATTTTAGGGGGTTTTATGATGTGGTTCAGGCACCTTTTCAGACACTCGCTCTCTTGCATTTTTGGTTGCCTTTGCTGATCATGCTGCTTTTAGCAGTAGGAGTTGTGACTTATCTGATACCTAGTTATTTTAGGGAAGTTATTTACGCTCCTAAGCCTTCTGCTAAAAAGAAAGAGACAAGGATTAAGCATCGGTCTTTGCCGTCTGTCATGGTTCGCCACCACTTGTCAACGCTACAAAGTGCGACGCTTTTGGTACAAACCTACCTCATGCCTTTATTTTATGTAGCCATTTTTATCACGCCTGTTCTGACCAGTGGGGTGAGTTTTACCCAGCTCTCCAGTGACTATTTTGGTGTGGCCTTAGTGGTTGGTGCCATGTTCGGGGGATTGTCCTGCACGGCAAATACCTTTGTCGGCGTGGGCGTGTCTTTGGAAAGAAGTGACTTGATTTTTATCAAATCATTGCCTATCAATCTCAAAGGCTTTTTGGTTCAGAAATACCTTGTTTTAGTCAGCTTGCAAGCGAGTGTGCCTGCCCTTGCTTACTTGGTCATTTCCCTTTTTGTCTTGAAATTGCCTCTTGTTTTGACGCTTGCCTTTTGGTGGGAATGCTTGCAGTCATTTTCCTACAAGGACAGTGGTTTTATCGAAGAGATGTGCGTCTGTTAGACTTAAAATGGCAGGACGTGACGCAATTATTTAACCGACGTTATGGGCAATGGCTGACCATGGTGAGTGTTTTTGTGACGCTGATTGTGGGAATGCTTGTGTTTGCTGCTACGCTTTACCTCGGACAACTGTTAAACAATGTGTTTCTAGCAAATAGCCTCGTGACACTTTTCTTACTGGCTATAGGTATCATTAATCAATTCATAATTTATCGCCTCTTTTGGGACCCCCTCTCTAACCAATCGTCATTTTTGTAATATTCTAAGCGGATTTGTATTATCGTCTGAAAAAAAAACAGTTCCTCGGACTGTTTTTTTAGTGTATAATAAGGCATATGAAACGAAATTTTGAAACTGTTAATCGAATTGTGATAAAAATTGGGACAAGTTCACTTGTCATGCCAAATGGCAAAATCAATCTGGAAAAGCTTGACCAGTTGGCCTTTGTGATTTCAAGCTTGATGAACAAGGGCAAAGATGTGATTTTGGTGTCATCAGGTGCCATGGGATTTGGACTAAATGTGTTAAACATGGACAAACGACCGACGGTAATTGCTCGCCAACAAGCTGTATCAAGTGTTGGTCAGGTCGCGATGATGAGTCTGTATTCACAGATTTTTGCACACTATCAGACTAAAGTGAGTCAGCTCTTGATTACGCGTGATGTGGTGGAATATCCTGAAAGTTTGGCGAATTTCACCAATGCTTTTGAAACGCTGTTAAGCATGGGCATTGTGCCGATTGTGAATGAAAATGATGCCATCAGTGTGGACGAGATGGACCATACAACAAAATTTGGGGATAATGACCGTCTATCAGCTATCGTTGCTAAGGTGACAAAGGCTGATTTGTTGATTATGTTGTCAGACATTGACGGCTTGTACGACAAAAACCCAAATATCTATGATGACGCACAACTTCGTAAGCAAGTGACAGAAATCACGGATGAGATTATCAAATCTGCAGGTGGTGCAGGTAGCCGTTTTGGAACAGGTGGAATGCTCAGCAAGATTAAGAGTGCGCAAATGATTTTTGATGCAAACAGTCAAATGATTTTAATGAATGGTGAAAATCCGCGTGATATTTTGAAAGTTCTAGAAGGGGCTCAGATAGGAACCTGGTTTTCACAAGTCAAGTAAAGGAGGAGCTTGATGGGATACATTGATGAATTGGGACAACAAGCAAAGGTAGCTAGCCAAAGTTTGGCAAAACTTGGTACGGCGCAAAAAAATCAGATTTTGGGTCAGGTGGCAGATGCCTTGTTAGCAGAAACGGATGCTATTTTGGCTGAAAATGTTCGTGATGTTGCCAAAGCCAAGGACAATGGCATTTCGCCAGTCATGGTTGACCGTCTGCGTCTGGATGCCAAACGCATTGAAGGGATTGTTGAAGGGGTTCGTCAGGTGGCTGACCTACCCGACCCAATTGGTCAGGTGGTCCGTGGCTACACCAATCTTGATGGCTTGAAAATCGTTCAAAAACGCGTGCCTTTGGGCGTCATTGCGATGATTTTTGAAAGCCGTCCAAATGTTTCGGTGGATGCGTTTAGCCTAGCTTTTAAAACCAGCAATGCCATTATTTTACGCGGTGGACGTGATGCCATTCATTCGAATACAGCACTTGTTACGGTTATCCGTAAAGCGCTAGCGCAAGCAGGTGTGGATGCTAATGCTGTTCAGTTGGTTGAGGATACCAGTCACGCTGTTGCGGAGGAATTGATGCAGGCTGTCGATTATATTGACGTGCTTATTCCACGTGGAGGGGTTCGCCTCATTCAAACGGTTAAGGAAAAATCAAAAGTGCCTGTCATTGAAACAGGTGTCGGTAATGTCCACATTTACGTGGATGATTGGGCAGATCTTGATATGGCGACTAAGATTGTCATCAATGCGAAAACCCAGCGTCCAAGCGTGTGCAATGCCGCTGAAAGTCTGTTGGTTCATGAAGCCGTGGCCGATCAATTCTTGCCGCAATTGGAAAGGGAAATTGCCAAAGTGCATCCTGTGATCTTCCGAGCTGACGACAAAGCACTAGCCATTTTCCAAAATGCAGAAGCCGCTTCAGAAGAGGACTATGCCACAGAATTCTTGGATTATGTGATGTCTGTCAAGGTTGTGGGCTCGCTTGATGAGGCCATTGATTGGGTTAATCGCTACACGACGCATCACTCAGAAGCCATTATCACAAAAGACCTTGAGCACGCGGAACGTTTCCAAGACGAAGTTGATGCAGCTGCCGTTTATGTCAATGCATCAACCCGTTTCACTGATGGCTTTGTCTTTGGCTTGGGAGCAGAAATTGGTATTTCAACCCAAAAAATGCATGCGCGTGGTCCAATGGGACTAGAAGCCCTAACCAGCACCAAATTTTATATCAACGGTCAAGGGCAAATCAGACAATGAAAGAAATAAGAGAAAGCCAGTTTGGTTTTCTCTTATTTGTTTGTCCCATCAGTTGGATACCCGAGGGTGGAACTTGTTATATCGACATTTCATTTTTTATGCTATAATGAAAGGTATGACAAAAGATTTTCATCATATAACAGTACTTCTACACGAAACCGTTGATATGCTTGATGTCAAGCCAGATGGTATCTATGTAGATGCCACGCTGGGTGGTGCTGGACATAGTGAATACTTGCTTTCAAAACTAGGTCCCAAAGGGCACCTCTATGCGTTTGACCAAGACCAAACGGCTATTGATAATGCACACATTCGTTTAAAACCATATATTGACAAAGGACAAGTGACCTTCATCAAGGACAACTTTAGGCATTTAAAATCTCAGCTGGCCGCTCATGGTGTTAGTGAAATTGATGGGATTTTATATGATTTAGGGGTATCTAGCCCTCAGCTTGATGAACGCCAACGTGGATTTTCTTATAAAAAAGATGCTCCGCTCGATATGCGTATGAATCGTGATCAAGACCTCTCAGCTTATGATGTGGTCAATACCTATGATTATCATGATTTAGTTCGTATTTTTTTTAAGTATGGCGAAGACAAATTTTCAAAACAAATTGCCCGTAAGATTGAGCAAGCAAGGCAAGTGAAGCCGATTGAAACAACGACTGAATTGGCAGAGATTATCAAGTCAGCCAAACCAGCTAAGGCATTGAAGAAAAAAGGACATCCTGCCAAACAAATTTTCCAAGCCATTCGTATCGAAGTAAACGACGAACTAGGCGCGGCGGATGAATCCATTCAACAAGCGATTGATTTGTTGGCTGTTGACGGTCGGATATCTGTGATTACCTTCCATTCGCTAGAGGACCGCTTGACCAAACAATTGTTCAAAGAAGCCTCAACGGTGGAAGTTCCCAAAGGATTGCCTTTTATTCCTGAGGATATGCAGCCCACTTTGGCTTTGGTAAATCGCAAACCAATCCTGCCAAGTGAGGAAGAATTACAAGCTAACAACCGCTCCCATTCAGCCAAACTAAGAGTGGCTAGAAAGGTTCACAAAAATCATGACGAACAATAATCGAAATATAGCGATCTCCAATGCTCTAAGAAAGCGAATGAGAACCTTCAATCGCATCGAAAAAGTCTTTTACGGGACTGTTATCCTGACTGCGATTATCATGGCGATTAGTATTGTTTACCTACAAAGTCGCAATTTAGAAGTGCAGCAGGAAATCACCAATCTCAACAGCCAGATTAGTGATGTTCAAACGGAGTACAACAACGCCAAGCAGGAAGTGAATGAATTGACCAGTCGCGACCGCATTCAAAAAATTGCTAGGCAAGAAGGTTTAAGTAGCCAACAAAATAACATTAAGCAGGTGGAGTAGTCTATGAGAAACTTAAAAAATCGTTTTTTAGGCTATGTGCTAAGAGATAGACGAACGCCTAATAAAAATCGAGAGCACGTTGGGCAGAATCTGATGCTTCTGGCCATCTTTCTCTTTTTTATATTTATCATTAATTTCGCCATCATTATCGGAGCAGACACACGGTTTGGGCATAATTTATCCAAGGAAGCTTCTGAGGTCTATCAGCAAGAAGTCACGGTTCAAGCCAAGCGTGGGACCATTTATGACCGCAACGGTGTTGCCTTAGCTGAGGATTCAACGACTTATAGCGTTTATGCGATTATTTCAAAATCTTATGTGTCTTCAACAGGTGAAAAGCTCTATGTAAAAAAATCGCAGTACAACAAGGTAGCTGAGATTTTAAATGAGCAGTTAGGCATTGATAAAGATAAAATCTTAGAACAATTAAACCAAAAAGGCTTGTTCCAGGTATCTTTTGGTAGTTCAGGCTCAGGCCTGACTTACAGCAAGAAGTCAGCCATTGCTCAAGCCATGGAAGAAGCTGGTATCAAGGGAATTGGTTTTGATTCAACGCCAGGTCGCCTCTATCCAAACGGTGTTTTTGCCTCTCAATTTATTGGTTTGACCCAATTAAAAGAAAATAAAGACGGAAAAACCTCTAGTTTGGTGGGTGCGTCTGGTATTGAAGCTTCGTTAAATAACATTTTGTCAGGGATAGATGGTAGTGTGATTTACCAAAAAGACAAAAACGGTAACCTCCTTCTTGGTACGGAAAAAGAAGTGAAAAAAGCGGTTGACGGGAAAGACGTTTATACTACTTTATCGGAGCCATTGCAATCTTATTTGGAATCGCAAATGGATATTTTCCAAGAACACGCCAAAGGGAAATATGCTAGTGCAACCGTTGTCAATGCCAAGACAGGTGAAATTTTAGCGACAACGCAACGCCCAACTTACAATGCCCAAACGCTTGAAGGCTACAATGTGGATAACCTCAAAACGTGGAACAACCTCCTATATCAAAGCTACTATGAGCCAGGTTCAACCATGAAAGTAATGACTTTGGCATCTGCCATTGATGAAGGGGTTTTTTCACCAAATGAAGTGATTTCAACCATCAACGGGATTACCATTGCCGATACGACTATCAACGACTGGAACGTCAATGAAGGAAATACATCAGTACAATACTTGACCTATGCACAAGGGTTCGCTTGGTCAAGTAACGTTGCGATGACTAGTCTTGAACAAAAAATGGGCAATGACAAATGGTTGACTTATCTTACTCGCTTTAGATTTGGTTACCCAACTCGCTTTGGAATGCTCAACGAGGTTAGCGGTATTTTACCATCTGACAATGAAGTAACAATTGCTATGAGTGCCTTTGGTCAAGGGATTGGTGTGACACAGGTGCAAATGTTACGTGCTTTCACAGCGATTTCTAACAATGGGGTCATGTTGGAGCCAAAATTCATCAGCCAAATTTATGACCCAAATAATAATTCAGCCCGTGTGGCATCGACTGAGGTTGTGGGAAATCCTGTATCAGAAGATGCGGCCAATCAAACACTTGGTTATATGGTGACCGTCGGAACAGACCCGAAATTTGGTACCTTGTATAGCGCAGCTCTTGGTGGCCCAATTATCCAAGTGGGGAATTATTCTGTGGCGGTTAAATCAGGAACGGCTCAGATTGCAGCATCCGCTGAAGAAGGTGGAGGGTATTTGACTGGCTCAAATGACTATCTCTACTCTGTTGTTGCTATGGTGCCTTCAGAAGACCCTGATTTTATCATGTACGTGACCCTTCAACAACCGTCAGAAGCCTTCAATTTCCTTTATTTGCAAGATGTGGTTAATCCTGTTTTGGAAAGAGCCATGATGATGAAGGATACCTTGACGACTACAGCTGTCACAGGTGCTAGCTCAGAAACCACTTATAAACTCAAAGATTATATTGGCAAGAGCCCAGGTGATACCGCCCAAGAACTCCGTGACAATCTTGTTCACCCAGTTGTTGTGGGAACTGGCAGCGAAATCAAGAAAATGTCTAAAGCTGTCGGCAGCAATTTGTCTGAAAATGAACAAATCTTACTGTGGACAGGAAGCCTCAAAGAAGTTCCTGATATGTACGGCTGGACAAAAGAAAATGTGGAACAATTCTCGAACTGGTCAGGTATCAAGATTAAGTTTAAGGGCTCTGATTCTGGAACGGTCGTCAAACAAAGTGTCGCCTCAGAAACCGACATTAAAGGTGTTAAAAAAATTACTATTACTCTAGGAGATTAAGATGTTTTTAAGTTTTGTCGCAGGTATCCTATCCTTTGTCTTAACGATACTTGCCATGCCTTCTTTCATTCGTTTCTACCAATTGAAAAAAATTGGTGGTCAGCAAATGCACGAAGATGTTAAGCAACATTTGGCAAAAGCTGGTACTCCAACTATGGGAGGAACTGTCTTTCTAACCGTTGCCCTTTTAGTGACTGTCTTCTTTAGCTTTTTTGTAGCAAAAGAATCTGGTACAGCCATGTGGACAACGGCGGGGATTTTGCTGGTCATTCTGATTTATGGAATTATCGGTTTTCTTGATGATTTCCTCAAAATCTTTCGACAAATCAATGAGGGACTAACTCCGTGGCAAAAGATGAGCCTGCAAATCATCGGTGGTTTGATTTTCTATTTTGTTCACGTTCGCTCAAGTGGTATCGATGACCTGAATGTCTTTGGGTTTGATGTTCACCTTGGTTGGTTTTACATTTTCTTTGTTCTCTTTTGGATTGTCGGTTTTTCAAATGCGGTTAATTTGACTGATGGTATTGATGGCTTGGCCTCTATTTCCGTTGCCATTAGTTTGGCAGCTTACGGTGTGATTGCCGTGGTGCAAAAACAATTTGACGTGTTGTTGATTAT
The DNA here is from genome assembly GCF_002300045.1 of Streptococcus sp. UBA632. Lineage (NCBI taxonomy): Bacteria > Bacillati > Bacillota > Bacilli > Lactobacillales > Streptococcaceae > Streptococcus > Streptococcus sp. UBA632. Next base: position 15,967 of record NZ_DBPA01000015.1, read on the forward strand.
CATTACCATGATTGGAGCTTTGTTTGGTTTCTTTGTCTTTAACCACAAACCAGCCAAAATTTTCATGGGTGATGTGGGAAGTTTGGCTTTAGGAGCGATGTTAGCAGCAATTTCCATTGCCCTTCGCCAAGAATGGACTTTGTTACTTATTGGTATTGTCTATGTCTTTGAAACTAGCTCTGTTATGTTGCAAGTGGCTTATTTCAAATACACCAAACGAAAATATGGAGAAGGTCGCCGTATTTTCCGCATGACGCCTTTCCACCACCATTTGGAATTGGGAGGATTGACAGGAAAAGCGGAGCGCTGGTCTGAATGGCGAGTGGATGCCTTCCTTTGGAGCGTTGGGGCTATCGGCAGCTTGCTCACCCTAGCCTTCCTTTATCTCTTTTAAAAATAGTTGAGTCAAGATATTTTCTTGGCTTTTTTGTATCCCAGTGAGTCATTTTGCCTTAATATGCCATTTAATGATATAATAAAAAGGTGTCCATGTGTTTACTCACGAAAATAGAGGCGGTGCTTTTTGAGCGAATAGCTCAGCAGCTTGCCCAAAAGAATGTACGATAAAAGAAATAAGGAGAATCGAGGTAGCAATGTCTTTTAACGACTTTAATTTTAAACCTTTTATTCGAGAGGCGCTTCAAGAATTAGCCTTTCAAAACCCAACACCCGTGCAACAAAAGTTAATTCCTGTTGTGCGCTTAGGTCGTGATTTGGTGGGAGAATCAAAAACAGGTTCTGGGAAAACCCACACCTTTTTATTGCCAATTTTTGAGCAATTAGATGCGACAAGTAAGGACGTTCAGGCAGTTATTACAGCCCCAAGCCGTGAATTGGCCACGCAAATTTACCAAGCTGCTAAACAAATTGCTAAGCATTCTGAGGTACCAGTTCGTTTGGCAAACTATGTTGGAGGGACAGATAAGGCTAGACAAATCGAGCGACTCAAGACCAGCCAACCCCATATCGTCATCGGAACGCCAGGCCGTATTTATGATTTGGTTAAATCCGGCGATTTGAAAATCTACAAGGCCCGCACTTTTGTTGTCGACGAGGCTGATATGACCTTAGACATGGGATTCTTGGATACAGTTGATAAGATTGCTGGGACTTTGCCAAAAGACGTTCAAATTCTGGTCTTTTCAGCGACCATTCCGCAAAAATTACAGCCATTTTTGAAGAAATACTTGACCAATCCTGTGATGGAAAAAATCGTAACGCATACGGTGATTTCAGATACCATTGACAACTGGTTGATTTCAACGAAGGGCCGTGCTAAAAATGAGCAAATTTTGGCAATTACCAAGGCCATTCGTCCTTATATTGCGATGATTTTCGCCAATACCAAGGAACGTGTTGATGAGTTGCACAGCTATCTTGCATCAAATGGTTTGAAAGTGGCTAAAATCCACGGTGGCATTCCGCCAAGAGAACGCAAGCGTACCATGAACCAAATCAAAAACATGGCTTATGAATATGTGGTGGCGACTGACTTGGCTGCGCGTGGTATTGATATTGAAGGGGTTAGTCATGTTATCAATGATGCCATTCCGCAAGATTTGTCCTTCTTTGTGCACCGTGTTGGGCGTACAGGTCGTAATGGTCTAAGCGGCGTTGCAATTACCCTTTACCAACCAAGCGATGATTCAGACATTCGTGAATTGGAAAAAATGGGAATTACCTTTGTGCCAAAAGTCCTTAAAAATGGCGAATTCCAAGACACCTATGACCGAGACCGCCGTGCCAATCGTGAAAAATCGTATCAAAAATTAGATACTGAAATGATTGGTTTGGTTAAGAAGAAAAAGAAAAAAATCAAACCGGGTTATAAGAAAAAAATCCAATGGAAAGTTGAAGAAAAACGTAAACGTGAGCGTCGTGCGGCTAACCGTGCCAAAGGACGTGCAGAACGTAAAGCCAAAAAACAAACTTTCTAAGATATGTGGTGGAACCAAACCTTGTTCCCAGCTAAATGATTCTCTATCATCTGTTGCGATGATTATATAATCCTCAAAGAGATCTGCGACGCTTGTTTCAGGTCTTTTTTTGTCAATTTTTGTGCTTATGGTTTTGATAGTTTTTTCTTATCAGTGCTATAAAAAATATGTATTGGGAAAGTTGCTCTAAGTTTGATAGACTGTAACAGATTAAAAGAAAAGAGGACGCCTTATGAAAAAGAAATCTGTTATACTGTTAAGCACCCTAGCCCTAATTTTCCTAGCCGTTTTGTCGGCTTGTTCAACTCAATCACAAAACCAGTCTGACGGTAAAACGGTGATTAAGGTCGCAACAGATTCTGATACGGCTCCTTTTACCTACAAAGATGGAAAGACCTACAAAGGCTACGATATTGACGTGGTCAAGGCCATTTTCAAGGATTCAAAGGACTACCAAGTCGAATTTGTCACAACGCCTTTTGATTCCATTTTGACAGGAATTGATGCGGGACGTTACCAAATTGCGGCCAATGATTTTAACTACAATGAACAACGTGCCCAAAAATACCTGTTCTCTGACCCTATTTCTCGCTCAAATGCGGCTATTGTCAGTCAAAAAGGCACACAATACAGCAGTTTGGACGACTTATCAGGTAAAAGCACAGAAGTCATTTCAGGAACCAATTATGCGCAAATCCTTGAAAAATGGAACACTGATCACCCTGACAAAACCCCTATTCAAATCAATTATGTGTCTAGCTCAACTGGGGTGACCACACGTGTCCAACGCGTTGAAAATGGCAATATTGACTTTATTTTATACGATGCCATTTCAGCTGAGTACATTGCCAAGGACCAAGGGTTTGATGTGACGGTGACCAAACTCAGCGACCAAGTTGGGGACAAGACAGACGGTTTAGAATACCTTGTCTTTGCGGACACCAAAGAAGGAAAAGAACTCCAAAGCTTTGTCAATAAACGCCTTAAAACTTTGAAAAAAGATGGGACTTTGGCTAGCTTGAGCGAAACTTACTTTGGTGGGGACTATGTGTCAGGGCTTGATTAGTACCTAGGCTTTCATCCATTAAGAAAAGATAAGCTTTGATGACGATATGGAAAGGAGAATGTTATGTCATTTACGATACTTGCTTCAGGTTTATCTTGGTATGACCGTTTACTCGAACACATTCCAGAAGGTCATCTCTTTAGTTGGCGTGCGGTTTTTGATGCCATGCCATCTATCATTGAACGTGTTCCAGTCATGCTGGGCTTGACCTTGGGCGGTGCGGTTTTTGGTATTTTGCTCGCTTTGCTTTTTGCGATTGTCAAAATCAATCAAACCAAAATCTTGTATCCCATTCAGTCCGTTGTTGTGAGTTTCCTACGTGGGACGCCTATCTTGGTTCAATTGATGTTGAGTTATTATGGGATTCCCTTGTTTTTGAAATTTTTAAATCAAAAGTACGGTTTTGATTGGAATATCAATGCCATTCCAGCGTCGGTTTTTGCCATTACGGCTTTTGCCTTAAATAATGCAGCCTATGCCAGCGAAACCATTCGTGCTGCCATTCAGGCGGTTAATGCAGGTGAAATTGAGGCGGCTAAGAGTTTGGGGATGACCAATCTTCAAGTCTACCGCCGTGTGATTATCCCTAATGCAGCCGTGATTGCCACACCAACCCTTATCAATAGCTTGATTGGTTTGACAAAAGAAACATCTTTGGCTTTTAACGTTGGGATTATTGAAATGTTTGCCCAAGCTCAAATCTTGGGTGGTTCGGACTATCGTTATTTTGAACGCTATATTGCGGTAGCTTTGGTTTACTGGGCAGTCAGCATTATCATTGAACAAACAGGACGTCTTATTGAAAAGAAATTATCAATTGAGCCTCCTAAGACCAGTTTAGAAACGCAAGAGGTGATTGCTAATGATTAAAATCAGTCATTTAACCAAAACTTTTTCAGGGCAAAAGGTTTTAGATGGTATTGATGTCACCATTCAAAAAGGTGAGGTGATTGCCATTGTCGGAGCATCAGGAGCAGGAAAATCAACCTTTTTACGCAGCCTAAATTATCTAGAAAAGCCTGATAGTGGCACAATTCAAATCGATGATTTTAAGGTTGACTTTCAAACGATTAGCACAGAAGAAATCTTGACCCTACGTCGCAAATTAGCGATGGTTTTCCAACAATTCAACCTTTTTGAGCGTCGCACAGCACTTGATAACGTCAAAGAAGGGCTTAAAATTGTTAAGAAAATGCCTGATGACCAAGCCACCAAAATTGCCAAGGAAGAGCTGGCTAAGGTTGGGTTATCAGACCGTGAAAACCATTACCCCAAACAATTATCAGGGGGGCAAAAACAACGGGTTGGCTTGGCGCGTGCACTTGCCATGAAACCTGATGTCTTGTTGCTGGACGAACCAACATCAGCCTTGGACCCAGAATTGGTTGGTGAAGTGGAAAAATCCATTGCCAATGCGGCTAAGGATGGGCAAACCATGATTTTGGTCAGTCACGATATGAATTTTGTCTATCAAGTCGCTGATTATGTGCTTTTCTTGGATAAGGGACATATCATCGAATCAGGCACACCTGAGGAACTCTTTAAACACCCTAAAGAAGAACGCACCAAAGAATTTTTCGCAAACTACCAAAAAACGTACATTTAAAGCCTAAATTTTGTTATAATGAGAGCCAGAAGTCTTTTGGCTCTTTTTATCAAATGAAAACAATGATAGGATAAGATATGTTTTTAGAAATATTAGGTTTTTACCTACAAGGACTATTATCAGGGCTTGTCTTTGCGATTGTTGCGGCTATTTTATGGACCTTGTGGCGCGTTTTTCGCCATTTGGATAAGACAGCCAAAGAACGTCAAGCCTTTTTGTATGACTTGGTGACCATCATTTTAATGACGGTACCCGTTTTGTCGTTTGCGTTTATGGCGATTATTTTAATGTTGCGAGCCTAATGATTGAAATTGGCTTGCTTGACTGATATAATGAAAAAACGAAAACAGTTGAGGAGAGTATAAGCATGTATGATACACTCATTATCGGATCAGGACCAGCTGGGATGACAGCTGCGCTTTATGCCGCAAGGTCTAACATAAAAGTTGGTATTATCGAACAAGGAGCACCTGGTGGTCAGATGAACAATACCTCAGACATTGAGAACTACCCAGGTTATGACCGCATTTCAGGGCCTGAATTAGCCATGAACATGTACACACCGCTTGAAAAATTTGAAGTGGAAAATATCTACGGGATTGTGCAACGTGTGGAAGATGCTGGTGCTGTCAAGCGCGTGGTGACGGATGACAATACCTACGAAGCCAAGACGGTTATTTTAGCCACAGGAGCCAAACATCGCACGCTTGGTGTGACTGGTGAGGAAGAATACACTAGTCGCGGCGTTTCTTACTGTGCGGTGTGTGACGGTGCTTTTTTCCGCAACCAAGATTTGTTGGTTGTTGGTGGCGGTGATTCTGCCGTTGAAGAAGCGGTTTACTTGACTCAATTTGCCAAATCAGTGACCATTATTCATCGTCGTGATGCTTTGCGTGCCCAAAAGATTTTGCAAGACCGTGCCTTTTCTAATGACAAGGTTCATTTTATTTGGGATTCGGTTGTGAAAGAAATCAAAGGAACAGACGTGAAGGTATCAGGCGTGACTATTGAAAACGTCAAAACGGGCGAAATCAGTGAACATGATTTTGGCGGTATTTTCATCTATGTGGGTGTTGACCCTGTGTCACACATGGTGGCTGACTTGGGCATTACTGATGAAGCAGGTTGGGTGCTGACAGATGAGCACATGAGAACAAGCATTCCTGGTATTTTTGCCATTGGAGATGTGCGCCAAAAAGACTTGCGTCAGATTGCCACAGCTGTTGGTGATGGTGCCATTGCTGGGCAAGGTGTTTACCAGTACATTGAAAATATGTCTTAAGATTTGACAAAGGGATGGCTTTTGGCTATCCTTTTTAATATTCTTTGAAGGAAAACTCACAAAGATTTTAGCAAGTCCCTTGTATTTGTGCTATAATATGAGAGATTACTAACTGTTTTGGCAGCTGCGATGGTTTTTAGCCTTCTGAGTCCAAACAAAAATAAAAGCGAGGAAAGTCAGATGTATCAAGACGATAGTTTAACACTCCATACCGACTTGTATCAGATTAACATGATGCAAGTGTATTTCGATAAGGGCATCCATAATAAAAATGCAGTCTTTGAGATTTATTTTAGAAAAGAACCTTTTGCTAGTGGCTACGCTGTTTTTGCGGGGCTACAACGCATGGTGGAATACTTGAATAACTTGCACTTTAGCGACACCGACATTGCTTATTTGGAAAGCTTGAGTTACGCTGCGGATTTCATTGATTATTTGAGAAATCTCAAGCTGGAATTGAGCATTCGTTCGGCTCAAGAAGGGGATTTGGTCTTTGCTAATGAGCCGATTGTTCAGGTGGAAGGTCCACTGGCACAATGCCAATTAGTAGAAACAGCCTTGCTTAATATCGTGAATTTTCAGACCCTCATTGCGACCAAGGCTTCTCGCATTCGTTCGGTGATTGACGATGAACCTTTGCTTGAATTTGGAACGCGTCGTGCCCAAGAAATGGATGCTGCCATTTGGGGAACCCGCGCAGCTGTTATCGGTGGTGCCAATGCTACTTCAAATGTTCGTGCTGGTAAATTGTTTGACATTCCTGTTTCAGGAACGCACGCGCATTCTTTGGTGCAGGCTTACGGAGATGATTACGAAGCCTTCATGGCCTATGCTGGCACGCACAAGGATTGTGTTTTCCTTGTAGATACTTACGATACCCTTCGCCTTGGTGTTCCTGCTGCTATTCGTGTGGCCAATGAACTGGGTGACAAGATTAATTTCCTAGGTGTTCGCATTGACTCAGGGGACATGGCTTATTTGTCTAAGAAAGTCCGTGAACAGCTAGATGACGCTGGTTATCCTGATGCCAAAATCTACGCGTCTAATGATTTGGATGAAAATACCATCCTCAACCTCAAAATGCAAAAAGCTAAAATTGATGTTTGGGGAGTTGGTACTAAGCTTATCACGGCTTATGACCAGCCAGCTATGGGGGCCGTTTACAAAATCGTATCTATTGAAGACGATAACGGCGAGATGCAAGACACTATCAAACTGTCTAATAACGCTGAAAAAGTATCAACCCCAGGTAAGAAGCAAGTTTGGCGTATTACCAGCCGTGAAAAAGGAAAAACCGAAGGGGACTACATCACCTTTACTGATACAGATGTGAATGCTTTGGATGAAATCTACATGTTCCACCCAACCTATACTTACATCAATAAAACAGTAAAAGACTTTGAAGCAGTGCCACTTTTGGTTGATGTATTTGACAAGGGTAAATTGGTGTATGACTTGCCTAATCTTTCAGATATTCAAACCTATGCCCGCCAAGAATTTGACAAATTGTGGGATGAGTACAAACGTATCTTAAATCCGCAAGATTACCCAGTGGATTTGTCATTAGATGTCTGGGAAAACAAGATGAACTTGATTGACCGTATTCGTAAGGAAGCCCAACAAAAAGGAGAAGTGAAGTGAGTTTACAAGATGAGATTATTGCAGAATTAAAAGTAAAACCAAGCATTGACCCAAAAGAAGAAATTCGTGTATCGGTTGATTTTCTTAAAGACTATTTGAAAAAGCATAGTTTCTTAAAAAGCTATGTGCTAGGAATTTCAGGTGGGCAAGATTCTAGTTTGGCAGGACGTTTGGCACAAATCGCAGTAGAAGAACTCCGTGCTGAAACAGGTGACGACAGTTATCGCTTTATCGCAGTGCGTTTGCCATATGGCGTGCAAGCAGACGAAGAGGATGCCCAACGTGCCCTTGCTTTTATCAAGCCAGACGTCAGCATTGCAGTGAACATCAAAGCAGGTGTTGATGGGCAAGTTGCAGCCCTTGAAGAAGCGGGTATTGAAGTTTCTGATTTTAATAAGGGAAATATCAAGGCTCGCCAACGCATGATTACCCAATATGCCGTGGCTGGTGCCAATAGCGGAGCGGTTATCGGAACAGACCACGCTGCAGAAAACATCACAGGATTCTTTACCAAATTCGGTGATGGTGGTGCTGACGTTATCCCGCTTTATCGCCTCAACAAACGCCAGGGCAAACAATTATTGGCAGAATTAGGGGCTAACCCAGCCATTTATGAAAAAATTCCAACCGCTGATTTGGAAGAAAATCGCCCAGGTATTGCTGACGAAGTGGCTCTTGGTGTGACTTACAACGATATTGATGATTACCTTGAAGGCAAAGAAGTGTCACCAAAAGCCAAAGAAACCATTGAAAACTGGTGGCGTAAAACCGAACACAAACGCCATTTACCAATCACCGTTTTTGATGATTTTTGGAAATAAAACAGATTCAAAAAGACCGCTAAGGTCTTTTTTGCCGCTTTTAAGCCAGAATTCCCTATAATTGCTTGAATTCTGCCTCTTAAGCGTTATAATAGATAGTGATTAATTTGGTTAAGTAGGGCTAGGTGCTTGCTTGACTGATTTTGGAGGAGGAAATATGTCAGAATTATCATCATCATTTACAGACAAACTATTTGCTGATTTTCAAGACAATAGCAAATTGCGTGCTGTTGAAAATGCTGTCACTCACAACGGATTGTTGAAATCACTTGAAACACGCCAAAGCCAAGTGGAAAACGACCATGTCTTTTCTATTGATTTGACAAAAGATAAGGTAGCTAACCAAAAAGCATCAGGTCGTTGCTGGATGTTTGCGGCGCTTAATACCTTTCGTCACAAATTGATTTCAGACCTTAACTTGGATAATTTCGAGCTTTCTCAAGCCCACACATTCTTCTGGGACAAATACGAAAAATCAAACTGGTTCTTAGAACAAGTCATTGCGACTGCAGACCAAGAACTTGGCAGCCGTAAAGTGAAATTCTTACTAGACGTTCCCCAACAAGACGGTGGTCAATGGGATATGGTGGTGGCTCTTTTTGAAAAATACGGTGTCGTGCCAAAATCAGCTTACCCAGAATCAGTATCATCAAGCAACAGCCGTGAATTGAACCAATACTTGAACAAATTGTTGCGTCAAGATGCTCAAATTTTGCGTGAAGCTGTTGCAGCAGGTGTCGGTGCTGAAGGCATCAGAGCTCAAAAAGAAGCTTTACTTCAAGAAATCTTCAATTTCTTGGCTGTTAATCTCGGTTTGCCACCACGCACATTTGACTTTGCTTACCGTGACAAAGACAACAACTACCATTCTGATAAAAACATTACACCACAAGAATTCTTCAAAAAATACGTTGGTTTGAACCTATCAGATTACGTTTCTGTTATCAATGCCCCAACAGCAGACAAACCTTATAGCAAATCTTACACTGTTGATATGCTTGGTAACGTTGTGGGTAGTCGTGCGGTACGTTACCTCAACCTTGATATGACACGTTTCAAAGAATTGGCTATTGCTCAAATGCAAGCTGGTGAAACCGTTTGGTTTGGCTCTGATGTCGGTCAAATTTCAGACCGTCAAAAAGGTATCTTAGCAACAAATGTTTACGATTTTGATACGGCTATGAACATTTCCTTCACACAAGACAAAGCAGGACGTTTGGATTACAGCGAAAGCTTGATGACTCACGCTATGGTCTTGACTGGTGTGGATTTGGCTGAAAATGGCGAACCTCTCAAATGGAAAGTTGAAAATTCATGGGGAGAAAAAGTTGGTGACAAAGGTTACTTCGTTGCTTCAGACGCTTGGATGGATGAATTTACCTACCAAATCGTCGTTCGTAAAGAATTCTTAACTGATGAGGAACTTGCTGCTTATGAAGCTGAACCAACTGTATTAGCACCTTGGGACCCAATGGGAGCCTTGGCTAGCCAAACAGATTTGTAAAAATATTAAAACTGGCGTTGGATATTTCTCCAAGCCAGTTTTTTATCACAAAATGTTGAAGTCATCAAAAAGCCTGTAACATTTTTAGTTACAGGCTTTTTGCATAAGTATTATTGACCAGTTGTCGCTGTGTTATCAGAGTTGTTTTGGCTTGTCGTGCTATTGCTACGCGCTCTGGCACCATTGTCAACATCTGTTGTTGTGCTATTAGCATCGCTGGTCGTATTGTTATTAGGTGTTGTATAGCTGTTGTTATTGTTATAGCTATTGTTGGCATCTGTTGTTGCATCAGGGGTGCTTACAGAAGGATTGTTACTCGTTGAATTACTATCGCTAGTATTATCATCGTTATCAGAGCTATCTGTTGAAGATGAAACTTCTGTTGATGTTTGGTCTTCTGAAGAACTTGAATTAGAACCGTAGAGGTTACTATATACAGATGACAATGAAGATGAGGCAGAAGAATTATTGTTTGCCCCTTTTAGGTAAACATAACCACCGCTTGTGTAAACGCCACTTGGTTGCGTGAAGTTCTTGCTACCGCTACCGTATTTTTCATTGAGGTAACTTTGCATAGCCTTGTAAACTTCGGCCGCAACGTTTAGCCCACTACCGTAGATTGGAGTCATACGGTCTTTGTAACCTGTCCACACTGCCATCGAATATTGCGTTGTGTAACCAACAAATAATTCATCAGGTGCCATGGTTCCAACTGCACTGTTGTAAATACCAGTTGTTTGTTCAATTTCTTCTAATTCTTCATCAGAATAGTTTGATGTTCCTGTTTTACCAGCTTGGTATAAACCAGGGATAGAAGCTGTTGTACCAGTACCGTAAGTCAAAACGGTTTTCAGCATTGACGTCATCATGTAGGCTGTTGTTTCCTTCATGGCACGTGTACCAGATGTTTCAAAGGTTTGGCTAGTTCCATCGTTAAATTCAATCTTGTTGACGTATTGTGGTTTGTAATAGGTTCCACCATTTGCAAAAGCAGCGTAGGCAGCAGCCATTTTCAGACTGCTTGCGCCGTATTTTTCATTTGAGTCACTTGTCGAACTTGAAATGGCGTTTGAATAGTAAAGTTGAGGGTAGTAAATGCCCAAACCTTCTAGGAATTTCTTAGCATTATTCAAACCAACAGCTTCCAAGGCTCTCACGGCAGGAACGTTACGCGATTGTTGAATGGCTGTTTGAATAGTCATGTTGCCATAGTATTGACGGTCCCAGTTGTAGAGCTGAGTTGAAGTGCCAGGCCAGTAGTACTTGGTATCGCTGGTTGTGGCAGCAGTACTTGTGTAAATACCGTCTTCAATAGCTGGGGCATAATCTGTAATAGGTTTCATGGTTGACCCCCAGTCCCTATCGGTAAGAACGGCTTGGTTGGTTCCCAATGAAACGGTTGTGTCTTGGTTTCGTGCACCAAGTTGCGCAATGACTTTACCAGTATTGACATCGATAATGGTTGAAGCCACTTGCAAATCAGAGTCAGGGTAAGACACATAATAGTCAGTATTATAGACATTCCAGAGGTATTTTTGAACATCGGTATCTACGTTTGTGTAAACCTTCAAACCTGCTGAATAAATGTCTTGACCAGTTTCGTCTTTGACTTCTTCGATGACTTCCTTGATGTAATTATCCAAGTAATCATCATAGCTAGACGTTTCGGTCAATGGTTGCAAACCATCAGTGACTGGTGTTGCAATAGCAGTTTGGTATTCTTCTTTTGAGATGTCGCCATCTTCGTACATTTGTGATAAAACGGTATCACGACGATTTTGGGCAGCATCTGGATTGGTGTAAGGGTTGTATTGGCTTGGTGCTTGAGGAAGCCCTGCTAAAAGCGCTAATTGGGCAATAGACAAGTCTTTGAGGTCCTTGCCATAGTAAGATTTAGCCGCTGTCAGCATCCCGTAGCTACCATTTCCCATATAAACCTTGTTGATGTAGAAGGTCAAGATTTCTTCCTTGGTGTACTTACGCTCCATTTGGAGGGCTAACCAAGCTTCTTGTGCCTTACGTTTAAGGGTTTGGTCTGATTCGTTAGTTGAGAAATACGCCAACTTGATAAGCTGCTGGTCGAGTGTTGACCCCCCTTGGGTACCTGAGCGGGTAAAGTTGTTCCAAGCTGCACCGAAAATACGATAGATGTCAATCCCACGGTGTTTAAAGAAGCGTTTGTCTTCAATAGATGTGATGGCATTGACTAGGTTTAAAGGAATATCTTCTGTTGAAACACTTTCCCTTTTCTCTGAACCCAAGTTAGCAATAAGGTTATTGTTAGAGTCGTAAATCAAACTCGAATTAGTAGAAGAAAGCTTGCTTTCTGATAGTTTTGGAGCGCTGCTCACATAGTAGAAAAAGAGTCCAGCTCCAGCTATAACACCTACAATGACAAGCGTTACAAATGTAATCAGCCCATATTTGATAACACGCAAGACCGTGTCTTTTGAGTTTCTATTGGCTCTTTTTTTAGTGTTTTGTTTCTGTTTAATTGTCATCACCGCCTAAAATTTTTTGGTCAATAATATCTAAATAAGGAACTTGAGGTAGTGCCTGTGTTGCCACCAGATAACCATTTTTTTTGATATAATCAAGAGGCATTGATTTGGTTCCCAAATGAATTTGGTAAAAATCAACTAGGGCACTAGCTGGTAAAAAATAGGTTTCCTTTAGAGTCGAAAAATGGAGTAAGATAAAACAAATCCCACCTTGTTTTAAGACTCTGTCCATATGTTTTATTTGATGCGCATGAAAATTTTTGAGCGGCATAGATGTCTTTTGCCGAGTTTCTTTAGCTTCAAAGTCAACATAATATCCCTTATAGACGCCAGAGTAATCGGTAGTAGAGGCTTGTCGAAAATAAGCTTCCACAATCTTAGCTCGGCTTCGTTTGGGATAATCCACCTTAACAATTTGAATGGGTGTTGGTTTTTTGTAAATCACAGCGATATCACGAGATAGGTAATAATTATTGGTTTCGTTAATAGCTGCTTCAAAACTCATCCCACGATTAGCAAAGTTTACGGTGTTTTTTTCGCTTTTTTTACGTGGAGGTGTTGTTTGCCTCCGAACAAAATGAGGGTAATTAACCATAAAACTCCTATCTTTATTGATTAAATCAACATAGGTAGTCCTATTATAACATATTTTTTAAAAGGAGGCAGATATGAACGCAATTCTTGTGACGGGGTACCGCGGATTTGAATTGAGCATTTTTCAAGATAAGGACCCACGCATTGATGTGATCAAGGCGGCCATTCGAAAAGACCTTATCCATTATCTTGAAGAAGGGGTGGAGTGGTTTATTTTCACGGGCAATCTTGGCTTTGAATATTGGGCACTGCAAGTGGCTAAGAAATTGCAGGCGGATTACCCTTTTCAAATTGCCACGCTTTTCACCTTTGAAACTCAAGGCCAACAGTGGAACGAAGCCAATCAAGCCAAATTGGCAGATTTCAAGCAGGTTGATTTTGTCAAATACGCCTACGAAAGCTATGAGAACCCATCACAATTTCGACAATATAATCACTTTTTGGTTCAAAACACGCAAGGTGCCTATCTTTTTTATGATACTGAAAATGAAACCCAATTGAAATATTTGTTAAAAGTCATGCAAGAACAAGCAGATTACCCCATTACTTTTTTGACTTTTGAGCGTTTAAATGAATTTTTAGAAGATTGGTAAGACGTATCGGTCACAAGAAAATTAGAAGTAAATGCTTGATTTTTCTCTGATATTTCTGTACTATATAATTTGGTATCATGATTTCATGTGCCTTAGAATGGTTTTGGTTGGAGAGATAGAATGGCAAGTATTATTTATAGTCCTAAGGACATTTTTGAACAAGAGTTTAAAACCAGCATGCGTGGTTACGATAAGAAAGAAATTGACGAATTTTTGGATAATGTGATTCAAGATTACGAAAGTTATCTCACACAAATTCAAGAATTACGCGAAGAAAATGACCGCTTAAAACAACAATTAGCAGCAAAATCTAAGGCAGATGCGCAATCATCATACGCTTCTTCGCAAGCAGCAAGTGCACAACAAACACGTGTGGCACAATCTGCAACTAACTTCGATATTTTGAAACGCATTAGCCGTTTGGAAAAAGAAGTCTTTGGTAAACAAATCAATGGGTAATTTAAGCCTTGGTGCTTGAGTTATAAAAAACGTGCAATTTTTGGATAATCGCGTGGTGCATTTGGTATCATGAGGAAAGTCCATGCTAGCACCGGCTGTGATGCTGGTAGTGTTTGTGCTAGGTGAATCAATAAGCCTAGGGACATCTTTTTGGAAGGTGTTACGGCGAGCGAAAGGGCTAAGTCGTTAGATAGGTCTGAGTTGCTCTGAAAGTGCCACAGTGACGTAGTTTTTAGGGAAACCTAAAAAGTGGAACGCGGTAAACCCCTCAAGCTAGCAACCCAAACTTTGGTAGGGGCATGGGATAGTTGGAAGACGAACAATCTATCCTGACTGGAAACAGTAGACAGATGATTATCGAAGGAGGTAAGACCTAGTTACCTCTGGAACAAAACATGGCTTATAGAAAATTGCATATAGGTTGAGCTAGCTTAGGCTAGCTTTTATTTTGCAAATAACTGACATTTTAATGGTTCAAAAACCGTAAAACGTGATACACTTATAGATAAGTATTTGATGAAATAGGAATTAAGGAATGAAGAAAAACTTTAATTTAGTAGCGACATCGGCTGCGGGGCTGGAGGCGATTGTCGGGCGTGAAATTCGCGATTTAGGAATTGAGTGCCAGGTTGAAAATGGGAAGGTGCATTTTCAAGGGGATGTGAGAACGATCATTACGACCAATCTCTGGCTACGAGCGGCTGACCGCATCAAGATTGTCGTGGGGGAATTTCCAGCACGTACCTTTGAAGAATTGTTCCAAGGCGTTTATGCGCTTGATTGGGAAAATTACCTGCCTTTGGGGGCTAAATTTCCCATTGCCAAGGCCAAATGTGTGAAATCAAAGCTTCACAATGAGCCAAGTGTTCAAGCTATTAGTAAAAAAGCGGTCGTGAAAAAATTGCAAAAAGTGTATCACCGTCCTGACGGTGTGCCTTTGCAGGAAAATGGTGCAGAATTTAAAATTGAAGTATCCATTTTGAAGGACAAGGCAACGGTCATGATTGATACAACGGGGGCTAGCCTCTTTAAACGTGGTTACCGTGTGGAAAAAGGTGGTGCTCCGATTAAAGAAAACATGGCCGCAGCTATCATTGAGTTATCTAATTGGTATCCCGATAAGCCTTTTATCGACCCAACCTGTGGTTCAGGGACTTTCTGCATTGAGGCGTCTATGATTGGCATGAACATTGCTCCTGGTTTTAACCGTGATTTTGCTTTTGAAGCATGGAATTGGGTCGATGCGGATTTGGTTCAACAAGTTCGTGACGAGGCTGAAGCAAAAGCCGATTATGATATTGAGCTTGATATTTCAGGTTTTGATATTGATGGTCGGATGATTGAGATTGCGAAAAAGAACGCACAAGAAGCAGGACTTGCAGATGTCATCCAATTGAAACAAATGCGTCTTCAAGATTTAAAAACCGATAAAATCAACGGTGTTATCATATCAAACCCACCTTATGGCGAACGATTGCTGGATGACAAAGCGGTGGACATCTTGTATAATGAGATGGGACAAACTTTTGCTCCGCTCAAAACATGGAGCAAATTCATCTTGACCAGTGATGAACAGTTTGAACGCAAATACGGCTCGCAGGCTGATAAAAAACGAAAACTTTATAATGGAACACTGAGGGTTGATTTGTATCAATTTTATGGCGAACGTGTCAAACGCTCTGCCGTGCCATCAACCAAAGATAAGTGAGATTAGCTAGCAGTTAAGAGCCTATGTGATATAGAAATCTGATGTAGAGAGGTGAACAAGCGTGTCAGAAAAGAAAGAAAACCCATCTTCTCAAGAGCAAGATGGCTTGGATTTACAAGATGTCAAACACATGACCGTTGAAGAAGTTGCACAAAAGAATTCTGAAATCAAAGCCAGTGCAGGTGATTCTGACGGAGTGTTGGATAAGTATATTAAAGAACATAAAGACGAAGTCACATCACAAAAATTTGAGTCAAAAATATCGGATTTTGATGATTTGGACACGTCAGCTTTGGATGATTTTATCAAAAAGCAACGCGAAGAATTGGCTCAAAAAGGAATTATTGGCAATGCAGCCCTAAAAAGCGATTTACCTAAGCAGGCTGAAACACCTACTCCTGAACCTAAAGCTGTCCCAGTAGAAGATGCTACTGAAAAAGCGGATGCTAGGCCACAGGAGGAAACGCCTGCTTTTCAAATCAAGGACGAGCAGCCAGAACCTCAACCCCAGCCAGAGCAAGAGGCAACAGAGCCAGCAGACATCAAACCAGAACCATCTGTTAGCCCAGAGCCTACCCCTGCTGTTAGTAGTCCTGCCTTTACTGAGGAAAAGGACGACGATGACGCTTGGGAAGATGAGGAGCCTAAAAAGCTCACAAGAACCTTTATTATTGGTGGTGTAGCAACTTTGGCGCTTGCTATTTTTGGGATTGCCTATGGTTTGAATGCCAATAAAAACGACTCTAAAACAGTGCAGTCAAATACGTCGGTCACTAAAACATCGTCAGAAGAATCATCAAAAGAGAAAAAAGCAGCATCAGCCTTTGATTCTTATTATGATTCATTCTTTACAGATGATAAGAAAACCAGCTTGAAAAACAGCGCTTTTTCAAATCTGCCAACCTTGAAAGAAAAATTGGATGCTTTGAAAGGTACCAAGTCATACGATGCAGCCAAAAAAGATTACGATGCCTTGGATAAACAAATTGAAGCCATCCAATCTGTCAACAAACGCTTTGAATCTGATGTGATTGTTGATGGTAAAAAAGTTTCTGCAACGGTGAAATCAGATGCTAACTTTGACCAATTATCAAGCGACTTGCTAAAAACAGGCAATGCTAAACTAGATACCTTGTTACAATCAGCGATAACTGATGGTAAAGAACAATTGGAACAAGCAACAGCTGCTAGTAGTGAAGCCGCTGCAAGTAGCAGTGAAGCAGCTAGTTCATCATCAAGTTCAAGCGAAGCGCCTGACTCTTCAACAGAAGCAAGTGACAGTGAGCAAAGTCAAACGGAAGCTAGCTCAACAACGCAAGAAGCATCATCAGATACGTCAACACCTGCAACAGCCAGCGTTTCAGGAGCGACAAGCTACGGTATTACGTCTTACAATCCTGCTATTTTGCAACGCAATCTTAGCCGTGTGCCTTATAATGAAAGTGCAATTGCAGACTCAAGCAACCCAGCTTGGACCTTTGCACCAGGTGTCCTTGAAAAAATCATTGATACCTCACACGCACGTGGCTATTTCTCAGGAAATGACTTTATCTTAGAAAAAGTCAATATCATCAACGACAATGGTTACTACAATATGTTCAAGGCTGATGGAACTTATCTGTTCTCTATCAACTGTAAAACGGGTTACTTCGTCGGAAATGCCGCTGGTCATTCAGATGCCTTGGATTACTAAAACTATAAAAGAGGACCGTAAGGTCTTCTTTTTTGCTATCAGAAAAGTTGTTTTTTAGTCGAAAAGTATTTTCAAAAATAGTGTGATTTTCAGAGAAAAAAATTGATGCTATAAAATGTAAGCGCTATAATTACAGTAATAAAACAGAATACGAGGTGATAAAGATGGTAAAAGTT
The DNA here is from genome assembly GCF_002300045.1 of Streptococcus sp. UBA632. Taxonomy (NCBI): domain Bacteria; kingdom Bacillati; phylum Bacillota; class Bacilli; order Lactobacillales; family Streptococcaceae; genus Streptococcus; species Streptococcus sp. UBA632. The sequence goes on from NZ_DBPA01000015.1 coordinate 33,548, forward strand.
GCTATTGTGACTGGTGCTGGTCAGGGAATTGGTTTGGCGATTGCTAAACGTTTGCACGCTGACGGTTTTAAAATTGGTATTCTTGATTACAATCAAGAAACAGCTGAAAAAGCTGCGCAAGACATTTCACCGACAAATACCTTGCCTGTCGTGGCGGACGTGTCAAAACGTGAAGAAGTCGCTGCCGCCTTTGCTAAAGTTGTTCAGCATTTTGGTGATTTGTCTGTCGTGGTCAATAACGCTGGTGTTGCTCCGACAACGCCGCTAGAAAGCATTACAGAAGAAGTCTTTGAACGCACTTTTGCTATTAATGTTGGAGGTGTTATTTGGGGAGCGCAGGCTGCGTTGGCTCAGTTCAAGGCATTAGGACACGGCGGTAAAATCATCAATGCAACGTCGCAAGCAGGGGTCGTCGGCAATCCCAATCTGACGGTTTATGGTGGCAGTAAATTTGCTGTGCGTGGTATTACGCAGACCTTGGCGCGTGATTTGGCTAAGGACGGCATTACAGTAAATGCCTATGCTCCAGGTATTGTTAAGACACCAATGATGTATAGTATCGCTCACGAAGTAGGCAAAAATGCTGGCAAAGATGACGAATGGGGAATGCAAACTTTTGCCAAAGACATCACCCTACAACGCCTTTCAGAACCTGAGGACGTAGCCAATGCCGTTAGCTTTTTAGCTGGTCCAGATTCAGACTACATCACAGGACAAACCATTATCGTGGACGGCGGTATGCAATTCCACTAAAATGAAAGCAAACGAAAAAGCAGAGAGCATTTAAGCCTTCTCTGCTTTTTGTGTGGTCTTAGATGACATGGCGTTCAAATGGGTCGTCTGAAATGCCGTCTTGTAAAATGACTTTTGCCCATTCTTTTGCAGTAAAAAGACTGTGGTCCTTGTAGTTTCCGCAAGATTCAATGGTTGTACCTGGGACGTCATCCCAAGTTGTGACATTAGCGATTTCTTCGAGGCTAGATTTGATGACTTGGGCAATTTCTGTCGTGTTGTGCTCACCCCACATCATCAAATGAAAACCTGTGCGGCATCCAAAAGGAGAGCAGTCAATCATACCATCAATGCGTTCACGAATTAATTTAGCAAATAAATGCTCAATCGTGTGTAGTCCTGCGGTTGGGATGGCATTTTCATTTGGTTGTACCAAACGCACATCAAAGTTAGAAATAACATCACCAACAGGCCCTTTTTCTTGTGAAATCAGGCGAATGTATGGTGCTTTCACAATTGTATGGTCCAATTCAAAGCTTTCTACGGTAACTTCTTTTTTAGACATAATAACCCCCTTTTTACTAGTATTCCTATCATAACATAAAATTTATTAAAACGCTTTAAAATTTTAAATTGTGAAAAAATTCGTTTTATGGTAAACTGGAAAGTAGTTTTCTATTAATGAAAATAGAATTAGTAGAAAATATTAAAAATAGAATATTGAGGTAAAAACGTGACGGATATTATTATTTTGATTGTTTTTGCCCTCATTGGTTTGATAGTTGGTTATGCCTTGATTTCGATTAGACTGAAGTCTGCAAAGAAAGCGGCAGAACTCACTCTTTTAAATGCCGAACAAGATGCTGTAAACTTACGTGGAAAAGCTGAGCAAGAAGCAGAGCAGATTCGACAAACAGCAGAGCGAGAAAGCAAATCTCACCGCAAAGAGATGCTAATCGAAGCTAAAGAAGAGGCTAGAAAATATCGTGAAGAGATTGAAAAAGAATTCAAGTCTGAAAGACAAGGGTTAAAGCAGTTAGAAATACGTTTGACAGAACGTGCTTATTCTCTTGACCGAAAAGACGAGAACTTAACTAACAAAGAAAAATTGTTGGAAAGCAAAGAGCAGAGTCTGACCGATAAAACTAAGCATATTAATGAGCGTGAAAAACAAATTGGAGAGCTAGAAGGCCAAAAGCAAGCTGAATTGGAACGTGTCGCAGTGATGACTATTTCAGAAGCGCGTGAGGTTATTTTGACCGAAACGGAAAATAACTTGACACACGAAATTGCAACGAAAATCAAAGACGCCGAACGTGAGATTCGTGACAAGTCAAGCAAAATGGCGAAAGACATTTTGGCGCAGGCCATGCAACGTATGGCTGGGGAATATGCGGCTGAGCAAACCATCACCACGGTCCACTTGCCAGATGACAGCATGAAGGGACGTATCATTGGACGCGAAGGGCGTAATATTCGGACCTTTGAAAGCTTGACAGGTGTGGATGTTATCATTGATGATACTCCTGAAGTGGTGGTCTTGTCAGGATTTGACCCCGTTCGTCGTGAAATTGCCCGCTTGACCCTGGAAGCTTTGATCCAAGATGGCCGTATTCACCCAGCTCGTATTGAAGAATTGGTTGAAAAAAATCGCCTAGAAATGGATCACCGCATCCGTGAATACGGTGAAGCAGCAGCCTTTGAAATTGGTGCCCTTAACCTTCACCCTGATCTCATCAAGATTATGGGACGCCTTCATTTCAGAACTTCTTATGGCCAAAACGTTCTTCAACACTCGATTGAAGTCGGTAAAATGGCTGGTATTTTAGCTGGAGAACTTGGTGAAAATGTGGCTTTGGCTCGACGTGCAGGCTTTTTGCATGACATGGGGAAAGCGATTGACCGTGAAGTGGAAGGAAGCCACGTTGAAATTGGTGCCGAATTTGCTCGCAAGTACAAGGAAAGCCCAGTGGTTGTCAATGCCATCGCCAGTCACCATGGTGATGTGGAACCTGAAAGCGTCATTGCTGTGCTTGTAGCCGCTGCGGATGCCTTGAGTTCTGCCCGCCCAGGTGCTCGTAATGAATCTATGGAAAATTACATTAAACGCCTGCGTGATTTGGAAAATATTGCGACAAGCTTTGATGGTGTTAAGAGCAGTTATGCCCTTCAAGCAGGGCGTGAAATTCGCATCGTTGTCCAACCGAATAAAATTTCAGATGACGAAGTGACCATCCTAGCCCACAAGGTTCGTGAGAAAATTGAAAATAATTTGGATTATCCAGGAAACATCAAGGTGACCGTTATTCGAGAACTTCGTGCCGTGGATTACGCCAAATAAAACGCTGTAAAAAGGAAGTGCTGAAAAGGTACTTCCTTTTGATTTAGACAAGCGGCTAAAATGCCTTGAAAAATACCAGTATTTTTGGTACACTAATCTGTAGTTTAATTGATAAAAGATAAAACTTCACTTGTATTTTATAGTAAGGAGAGTGGCATGGCCGAACGTGGTTTGTTAATTGTTTTCTCAGGACCTTCTGGAGTTGGTAAGGGAACAGTTCGCCAAGAAATTTTTTCTACACCAGATCATCAATTTGAATATTCTGTTTCTATGACGACGCGTCCAAAACGACCAGGAGAAGTTGATGGTGTTGATTACTTTTTCAGAACTCGTGAAGAATTCGAGGACTTGATTAAAAAAGGTCAAATGTTGGAATACGCCGAGTACGTTGGGAACTACTACGGTACACCACTCACTTACGTGAATGAAACGCTTGATAAAGGAATTGACGTTTTCCTTGAAATCGAGGTTCAAGGTGCCCTTCAGGTTAAGAAAAAAGTGCCAGACGGTGTCTTTATCTTCTTAACACCACCAGATTTAGATGAATTAAAAGACCGCTTGGTTGGAAGAGGAACTGACAGCGAGGAAGTGATTCGCCAACGTATCGAGCGCGCGAAAGAAGAAATTGCCTTGATGCGCGAATACGACTATGCTGTTGTTAATGATGAAGTGCCTTTGGCTGCTGAGCGAGTGAAACGCATTATTGAAGTGGAGCATTTCCGTGTGGACCGTGTGATTGGTCGCTACAATGATATGATTAAGCACATTGATTAAGAAAGGAAACCAATAGCTATGATGTTAAAACCTTCTATCGATACTTTATTGGATAAGGTTCCTTCAAAGTATTCTCTTTGTATTCTTCAAGCCAAACGTGCTCATGAGTTAGAAGCAGGGGCTAAACCAACACAAACCTTTACTTCTGTGAAACCAACCTTGCAAGCCCTTGAAGAAATTGAATCAGGGAACGTGGTGATTCACCCAAATCCAGAAGCTAAACGCGCAGCTGTTCGTGCTCACATCGAAGCTCAACGTTTAGAAAAAGAAGAAGAAGAACGTAAAATCAAAGAACAAATTGCAAAAGAAAAAGAAGAAGGCGAAAAAATCTAAGGTGTTTTATCTTAGATTTTTCTTATAACTAACATTTTAGCCCTCAAGGGCAAGACCAGCCAGAAAGGGAAGTGAAGATGAAAATAGCACAGGTGATTGTAGATATCCCGCTGAAGCAGACAGATAAGCTTTTTTCTTACCTTGTTCCAGAAGTGTTTTGCCAACAAATTCAGCTCGGTTCTAGGGTTCATGTGCCTTTTGGTCGTGGCAACAGGCTCTTACAGGGCTTTGTCGTTGGTTTCTTGGAGGCGTCAGGGCAAGACCTTGACGGCTTGAAAGCCATTGAAGCGGTTTTGGATTTTGAGCCTGTTTTAAACGAAGAGCAGCTGTTTTTAGCAGACCAAATGCGCCACACCGTTTTTTCTTATAAAATTTCAATCTTAAAAGCCATGCTGCCTAATCTCTTGAATTCGCATTATGACAAGCGTTTGATGCCTATGGATACCTTAGGTGAGGCAGATAGGTTGGCTTTGTTTGGGCAAGATGAGAGCCGCTTGTATTCGTCTTTATCCCAAGATGAAATTAAGCTGGTGTCCCAATTGGTGCACAATGGCAAGCTTTCAGTGACCTATTTGGCTAAGGACAAGAAAAGCATCAAAACGGAAAAATATTATCAGGTTCAAGTTGAACAACTTCATCTGGCAGCTATTTCCAACCGCGCTAAAAAGCGTTTGGCCTTGCGTGATTACTTGTTGGAAAATCCTAGCGAGGGCAAATTAGCAGATTTGCATCAGCTCTTTTCACGCGAAGTGGTCAAATTTTTTGTGGATAATGCCTTGATAACCGTTGTTGAAAAAGAGAAAAAGCGTTCAGATGCGTATTTTAATGTGGCAACGACGGATTTTCTGGCTTTAAATGCTGAGCAACAAAAGGTTGTAGATACGGTAACCAATCAAATTGGACAAGAAAGCAAGCCGTTTTTGCTGGAAGGTGTTACAGGTTCTGGTAAGACAGAAGTGTATTTGCATATTATCGATAAGGTTTTGAAACTGGGAAAAACGGCGATTGTTTTAGTGCCTGAAATTTCACTGACACCGCAGATGACCAATCGCTTTATCTCACGTTTTGGCAAGCAAGTTGCTATTATGCATTCGGCTTTGTCAGATGGTGAAAAGTTTGATGAGTGGCGAAAAATCAAGTCTGGTCAAGCGCGTGTGGTAGTCGGTGCTCGCTCGGCTATTTTTGCCCCAGTTGAGAATATTGGTGCGATTATTATTGATGAGGAGCATGAGGCGACTTATAAGCAAGAATCGAGTCCACGTTACCACGCTAGAGATGTGGCACTTTTGCGTGCTAAATACCATAAAGCTGTTTTGCTGCTAGGTTCTGCGACTCCAAGTATTGAGAGCCGTGCACGTGCCAGCCGAGATGTTTATCGCTTCTTGCAATTAACCCACCGTGCCAATCCCTTAGCTAAAATTCCAAAGGTTGAGATTGTGGATTTCAGGGATTATGTTGGGCAACAAGAATTGAGTAATTACACGCCATATCTCTTGGAGAAAATTGCGGACCGTTTGGAAAAGAAAGAGCAAATCGTGCTCATGCTTAACCGCCGTGGTTATTCTAGCTTTATCATGTGCCGTGATTGTGGCTACGTGGATGAGTGCCCTAATTGCGATATTTCATTGACCTTGCACATGGATACCAAGACCATGAATTGCCATTATTGTGGTTTTGAGAAAGCCATTCCACGTCATTGTCCTAATTGTCAAAGTCCTAGCATTCGGTATTATGGCACAGGAACCCAGAAAGCCTATGACGAATTGGCCAGTATTTTTCCCCATGCTCGTATTTTGCGAATGGATGTGGATACCACGCGTCAAAAAGGGGCTCATCAACGTTTGTTGGATGCTTTTGACCATCATGAAGCGGATATTTTGCTAGGCACACAGATGATTGCCAAGGGACTTGATTTTCCAAATGTCACCTTGGTTGGGGTGCTAAATGCGGATACTTCGCTTAATTTACCTGATTTTAGGTCATCCGAACGTACTTTTCAATTGTTGACTCAGGTAGCTGGACGAGCTGGACGGGCTGAAAAAACAGGAGAAGTGCTCATTCAGACCTATAATCCCAATCATTACGCCATTCAATTGGCTCAAAAGCAGGATTATGAAGCCTTTTACGCCTATGAAATGAACATTCGTCGGCGACTGGCCTATCCGCCTTATTATTTCACGGTTGGCTTGACCTTGTCACACAAGGATGAACACACGGTGACTCGCAAATCATTTGAGATTTTGCAACTTTTGAAGCAGCAATTGTCAGACAAAATCAAGATTCTTGGTCCAACACCAAAGCCCATCGCCAGAACACACAATCTTTACCACTACCAAATCATCGTGAAATACCGATTTGAAAACCATTTGGAAGCCGTGTTAAATCAGATTTTGGACTTGACACAGTTGCCAGAAAACAAAGATTTGCGTTTGGTGATTGATTATGAGCCACAAAATGTGATGTAGCCCGTTACTATGCTATAATGAAAGAAAATCTTTGTGAGAGGAAAAAACATGACAAATATTATTTTTATGGGAACGCCTGATTTTTCAGCGACCGTTTTAGAAGGTTTGTTAGCTGATAAGGCCTACAATATCCTAGCAGTTGTGACCCAGCCAGACCGCGCTGTTGGGCGCAAAAAGGAAATCAAAATGACCCCTGTTAAGGAAGTCGCCCTAGCTCACAACCTCCCTGTTTATCAGCCTGAAAAATTATCAGGTTCAGAAGAAATGGCTGAGCTGATGACTTTGGGAGCTGATGGTATTGTGACGGCTGCTTTTGGGCAATTTTTACCAACGAAATTGTTGGATTCTGTTGATTTTGCGGTGAATGTTCACGCATCGCTATTGCCAAAATACCGTGGCGGTGCACCTATTCATTATGCCATTATCAATGGTGACAAAGAAGCTGGCGTGACCATTATGGAAATGGTTAAAGGAATGGATGCTGGTGACATGATTGCCAAGGATGCAACATCGATTACCGATGAGGATAATGTGGGGACTATGTTTGACAAATTGGCGATTTTAGGCCGTGATTTGTTGTTGAGAACCCTCCCTGATTACATTGCAGGTAATATCACCCCTGAGCCACAAGACAGTAGCCAAGCAACCTTTTCACCTAATATTACCCCAGAAGAAGAACGCATTGATTGGCATCGACCAGCGCGTGATGTTTTCAATCATATTCGTGGTTTGAATCCATGGCCCGTGGCCCATACTTTGCTTGACGGCAAACGTTTCAAGATTTACGAGGCAAGTATAGCTCAAGGGCAAGGCAAACCAGGTGAAATCATTGAAAAAGGTAAAAAATCATTGGTAGTGGCCACTAGTGATGGTGCTATTGCGCTGAAAACAGTGCAACCAGCTGGAAAACCACGCATGAGCATTGTGGATTTTCTAAATGGTGTCGGACGCAAACTTGAGGTAGGTGACGTTATTGGCGAATGATTGGAAACAACAAGCACGCGGCGTAGCCTTACACGTTTTAGAAAATGTCTTTGAGGACGGGGCTTATTCTAACATTGCCCTCAATCAAGAACTCAAGCAAAGCACGCTATCACCTAAAGATAAAGCGTTGGTGACGGAGATTGTCTATGGCACTGTCGCGCGCAAAATCACGTTGGAATGGTACCTAGCGCATTATATCAAAGACCGCGATGAGCTAGAACCTTGGGTGTACGATCTCTTGATGCTGAGCCTTTACCAACTCTTGTATTTGGATAAAATGCCTGCGCACGCGGTGGTTAATGATGCGGTGACCATTGCCAAAAAACGCAGCCACCAAAAAGGTGCGGAGAAATTGGTTAATGCTGTTTTGCGTCGCCTTGCTCAAGAAGAACTGCCCAAACCAGCAGATATTAAGCGAAAAAACAAACGCTATTCGGTGCAATATTCTTTACCCGTGTGGCTAGTTAAAAAGCTAATTGACCAATTTGGTGAGAAGCGAGCTTTGGCTATTATGCAGAGCCTCTTTGTCCGCAATAAAGCCAGCATTCGTGTGACAAATCCAGAAAAATTGCCTGAGATTAAGGCAGCCACAGGCGCGGAAAATTCTCTTTTGTCTCCTGTTGGATTGGTAAAAACATCAGGGCATTTTGCTGGGACAAGCTACTTCGCAGACGGAGATATTACCATTCAGGACGAATCCAGCCAGTTAGTTGCCCCAACGCTTGCCATTCAAGGCGATGAAACGATTTTAGATGCTTGTGCGGCACCAGGTGGCAAAACAACCCACATGGCCTCTTACCTCAACAATGGCCATATCACAGCACTTGACTTGTATGACCACAAATTACAACTGGTCATGGAAAATGCCGAGCGCCTTCACGTTGCTGATAAAATCACAACGCAAAAACTAGATGCGACTAAAGTACATGAGCATTTTGCAGAAGATTCTTTTGATAAAATCTTAGTCGACGCCCCTTGCTCAGGTATTGGGCTGATTCGTCGAAAACCGGATATCAAATACAACAAAGACAATCAAGATTTCACCGCTTTGCAAGAAATTCAGCTGCAAATACTTGATAGCGTTTGTCAAACCTTGCGTAAAGGTGGTATAATAACTTATAGTACTTGTACGATTTTTGATGAGGAAAATGTTCAAGTTATTCGCAAATTTTTAGACACTCATCCAAATTTTGAGCAAGTAAACCTGAGTCATACGCAAGACGATATTGTTAAAAATGGTTGCTTAGTCATCACTCCAGAGCAATATCATACCGACGGGTTCTTTATAGGACAGGTCAGACGTATCTTGTAACTTCAAGGAGGAAACTGACACAGTCAGAGGAAAAACTATGAAAATTTCACTTGTAACTGATATCGGACAAAAACGTTCAAACAATCAGGATTTTATTAATAAATTTGATAACAAACAGGGTATTACCTTAGTCATTTTAGCAGATGGTATGGGTGGTCATCGTGCAGGTAATATTGCTAGTGAAATGACCGTTACCGATCTTGGACGTGAATGGGTGAATACGGATTATACCGAATTGAGCCAAATTCGTGATTGGTTCTTGGTTTCATTAGAAAATGAGAACAAAAAAGTTTACGAACTTGGTCAGACAGATGAGTTCAAAGGCATGGGAACAACTGTTGAAGCCCTAGCGATTGTCGATAACAACGTGATTTATGCACACGTGGGCGATTCGCGTATTGGCCTTTTGCGTCATGGAGAATATCAACTTTTAACAAGTGACCATTCTTTGGTTAATGAATTGGTGAAAGCTGGTCAATTAACAGAAGAAGAAGCGGCTAATCACCCACAAAAAAATATCATCACACAATCAATTGGACAAGCTAATCCTGTTGAACCAGACCTTGGTGTTCAGATGTTAGAAGAAAATGATTATTTGATTATCAATAGTGACGGTTTAACCAATATGATTACCAACGACGAAATCGTTGAAATTTTGAATCAAGATAAGAACCTTGATGAAAAAAATAAAGAGCTCGTTAGTCTTGCTAATGATAGAGGAGGACTTGATAACATCACTATTGCTTTAATCCACGTTGAAAGTGAGGAAGTTTAATGATTCAGATTGGCAAGTTGTTTGCTGGTCGTTATCGGATCCTTAAATCTATCGGACGGGGAGGAATGGCGGATGTTTATCTAGCAAAAGATTTAATTCTAGATAATGAAGAAGTGGCTATCAAGGTGCTTCGGACCAATTATCAGACAGATCAGATTGCCGTAGCACGTTTCCAACGAGAAGCCCGTGCCATGGCAGAGCTTAATCATCCCAATATCGTTTCCATCCGAGATATTGGTGAAGAAGACGGACAGCAATTCCTAGTAATGGAATATGTTGATGGGTCAGATTTGAAAAAATACATCCAAGATAACGCACCGCTTGCTAATAATGAAGTGGTCAGAATCATGGAAGAAGTCTTGTCAGCCATGACCCTAGCCCATCAACAAGGTATTGTTCACCGTGATTTGAAACCCCAAAATATCTTATTAACCAAAGACGGAACGGTTAAAGTAACGGACTTTGGTATTGCCGTAGCCTTTGCGGAAACAAGCTTGACCCAAACCAATTCCATGTTGGGAAGTGTGCATTATTTGTCACCAGAGCAAGCGCGTGGCTCAAAAGCGACGGTCCAAAGTGATATTTATGCGATGGGGATTATGTTGTTTGAAATGTTGACAGGTCACATTCCTTATGATGGGGATTCAGCCGTGACCATTGCTTTGCAACATTTCCAAAAGCCTCTTCCATCGATTATTGCTGAGAATAAAAATGTCCCTCAAGCCTTGGAAAATGTGGTTATTAAGGCAACTGCCAAGCGTCTCAGTGACCGTTATGCGTCAACGTATGAAATGAGCCGTGATTTGATGACTGCCCTTTCTTATAACCGCAGTCGCGAGCCTAAGCTTGTTTTTGAGGACACTGAAAGTGCCAAACCGTTACCAAAAGTAACCACAACTACTTCAGTGCCATCAACAACCGATCAGCTATTGCAAAAGCAAAAATCTGCCAAGGAAAAAGAAGGCAAGGACATTGAGGAAGTACCACCACAAAACAAGAAAAAGAGCCATCAAAAAAAATCGCGTCGAATGTCAGGAACGTTGATGAAGATTTTGATTGCTATTGTGGCTATCGTGGTTGCGGTCTTTACTTATTTGACCTTGACAACGCCATCGACTGTCAGAGTGCCTGATGTCGCTGAAACAAGCTTATCAGAAGCCAAGAAAACCATCGAAGAATCAGGACTTGAGGTTGGTGCCATCCACAAAGTTAATAATGATACGGTTAAGAAAAACCATGTCATCAAGACTAGCCCGACAATTGGTTCTGCCAAAAAAGAAGGCTCTGCTATTGACATCTATGTGTCAAAAGGCAGTGCTGGATTTAAGATCAAGGACTACTCAGGTAAGGATTACGAAGAGGCGATAAAAGACTTGGTTGACAATCACGGTGTGTCAGAATCTCAAATCACAGTTGAAAAAGTGACGACTTCTGATTATCCTGAAGGTACTATTATCAGTCAAAGTCCGAGCGAAGGCTCAACCTTTAATCCAAAAGGCGATAAGAAAATTACCTTTAAAGTAGCTGAGGAAGATACCGTTGTGATGCCAAATCTAGTTGGTTACACTTATTCAGAAGCTGTGGCGGCTTTGAATGCTTTGGGTATTCCTAGTTCGCATATAACCGTTTACCAAGCAACGTCAGGAACAAGCAATTATAGCCAAGTACCTGCACCGTCGGCTTCTGCAACGGTTGTTTCTCAAACGCCTTACTATGGTAACCAACTTGATGACAGTGTTACCCTTTACTTCTCAGCAGATGAAGAAGTGACACCAACCACACCGTCTGCGCCAACGACAGAAACGTCTAAATCAAAAGCGTCAAGTTCGGTTCCGTCATCATCTTCATCAAGTAGCAGTAGTGGCACAGAAACACCAGCAACGTCATCAAGCGACACTACTGTGGATAATAGTTCGGTGCCAGAAAGTAGCGAAAACTAGAAGTAAATAATAAACAAAAAAGAAGGTTTCGCACCTTCTTTTTTGCGTTTAAAAGCGGTTCATCGTTTTTCTGGTCTTAGCTGCTGGCAGCTGATTTTTTAAATAGTTTTTGATAAAATGACAGAAAAAGAAAGGGATAGTAATGCGCAAAGTTCAATTTTTCCTCGTTGTCGAAACCGTACTATTGGTGATGGGGCTGCTGACCATCATGTCTAATAATCTATCTAGCTTCATTTTGATTCTTGTTTTGATTTTAATGGCTCTTCGCTTTTACAATCAAGACCAACGCCATAATTTTTTATTGACCATTGGCCTGGTGCTTTTGTTTTTGATTTTGATGTTGAATCCCTACATTATCATGGCTATTGTGCTGGGGGTTGTTTATGTGGTTATCAATCATTTTTCCCAAGTGAAGAAGAAAAATCGCTACGCTTTGATCCGATTTCGTGAAGAAGATTTAAAAGCTAAGCCCATTCGGAGCCAGTGGATAGGCTCGCACACGCATGACAGTGATTTTTACGCCTTTGATGATATCAATATCATCCGTCTGACAGGAAGTGACACGATTGATTTGAGCAGGGTTATTGTGACGGGCAAGAATAATGTCGTGATCATTCGCAAGATTTATGGACCAACTAAAATCCTTGTCCCAATTGATGTGTCTGTTAAGTTGGAAACGGCTGCTATTTATGGTAGTGTCCGCTATTTTGATTTTGAGGAATACGATTTGCGAAATGAATCCTTGAAATTATGGCACGAAGACGAGGAAGCTCTCAAGGTGGTTAAAATCATTGTGAGCACATTGGCTGGAGATATTGAGGTGGTTCGCAAGTGAAAAAACATTATTTTTTGCTATTTATCTTGTATGCAAGTATTATCATCATTTCGATTGTTGCCGTAGTGCTAGACAGCCTTTGCATTCATTTGCGGCAAGTTCTTACCAATTTTTGGGTTGCTAGGAAATTCCTTTTCTCCATTGTCTTTTTAATTCTCGCCGTGACCATTTTGTTGTTGCTGCTGTGGGTGATTATGGATGATAATAGCAAGCGAGGCGTCAATCAAAATTTACGTCGTATTTTAAACAACCAACCACTGGATTTGGATGAAGATACAGAAATCAACACCAATCTGTTACGCCTTTCAAACAAAATGCGGCATTTGACGACTAGTTTACAAAATACAGAAAACAGTCGTATCCAAAGCAGTCAGGAAATCGTGGAGCAAGAAAGAAAGCGGATTGCGCGTGATTTACATGACACCGTGAGCCAAGAATTATTTGCCTCGTCTATGATTTTGTCGGGCTTGTCGATGAATTTGCCTCAAATTGAGCAAAAACAAGTTGCTGTCCAACTGTCAGCTGTGGAAAATATGTTGCAAAATGCCCAAAAAGACCTACGGATTTTGCTGATGCATTTGCGTCCTACTGAGTTAGAAAATAAAACTCTTTCAGAAGGTTTTGATATCCTATTGAAAGAATTAACAGATAAGAGTAATATAGAGGTTGTTTATAAAAAACATATTGGCTCATTGCCTAAAAAAATAGAAGACAATGTCTTTCGAATTGCTCAGGAATTTATCAGCAACACCTTGAAACACGCTAAAGCTAGTCGTTTGGAAGTTTACCTCAATCAGACGGCGACGGAATTTCAGCTCAAAATGGTGGATAACGGTGTGGGATTTGATATGGACGCCAACCGTGAATTGAGTTATGGGTTAAACAATATTGAAGAACGTGTGGATGACATGGCTGGGACGCTGACATTGCTAAGTCAAAAAGGAAAAGGGGTTTCGATGGACATTCGTCTTCCCCTAGTAGGAGGAAAAAGCGAGAAGAAGAATGACCCAGAAGATTAGTGTGATTTTAGTAGATGACCACGAGATGGTGCGTTTAGGCTTGAAAAGTTTTTTGGATTTGCAACCAGATGTTGAGGTGATTGGCGAGGCCAGCAATGGTAAGGAAGGGATTGACCTAGCTTTAGACCTAAAACCCGATGTGGTGGTAATGGACTTGGTGATGCCTGAAATGGATGGGGTTGAAGCAACCTTGACCCTCTTAAAAAAATGGAAAAAAGCAAAGATTCTCGTGCTAACGTCTTACTTGGATAATGAAAAAGTTTACCCCGTCATTAATGCAGGAGCGAAGGGTTATATGCTAAAAACGTCTAGCGCGGCTGAAATTCTAAATGCTATTCAAAAAGTGGCGCGTGGGGATTTAGCTATTGAAACCGAAGTGGATAAAAAAATCAAAAATCACGACCACATTAGAGAATTGCATGAAGATTTGACTGGTAGGGAACGTGATATTCTAAGGCTTTTGGCTAAAGGTTATGACAATCAAACCATTGCTGATGAATTGTTTATTTCCTTAAAAACCGTCAAAACCCACGTTTCTAATATCCTATCTAAACTAGATGTTGATGACCGTACCCAAGCGGTTGTTTATGCCTTTAAACATCATTTAGTTCCTCAAGATGACGAATAATGGTATAATAAAAGGGTACTTGTCTCATTTAGAAAGGAGATGGAAAGAGAAAGCTTAGAAACTCTTTCCGCAGTGATAAGATGGATGCAAAGCTAAAATACAAAGCCAAAAAAGTAAAAATTGTCTTTTTTGATATTGACGATACCTTGCGTGTCAAAGCGACAGGGTATATGCCAGAGTCTATTCAATACGTGTTTAAAAGCCTAAAAGACAAAGGTATTTTGACAGGAATTGCTTCAGGACGTGCTCTTTATGGTGTGGTTCCAGAAATCAAAGCCTTGGAGCCTGATTATTTTGTCACTATTAACGGGACTTACGTTGTTGATAAAAAAGGGCAAGAGATTGTAAATAACCCATTGCCACGCGATATTGTTGCCAAATACGTTGAATGGGCAAAATCAGAAGGTATCGAGTACGGTTTTGCAGGTAAGGACAAGCCTGTGGTATCCAAACGTTGCGACCTAGTTGACAATGCTTTGGAACCTGTTTATGGCATTTGCGACGTTGACTCTGATTTTTACCTCACTAATGATGTTTACCATATGTGGACGTTTTCTGAGCGCAATGACCAATTGCAATTGCCAGAAGAGTTAGCGTCACAAATTCGTCTAGTGCCTTGGCATGAGCATTCATCTGATGTCGTTCAAAAAGACATTTCAAAAGCCTCAGGGGTGGCTCATGTTCTTGAAAAGAACAATTGGAAACCTCTAAATGCCATGATGTTTGGCGATGGACCAAATGACATGGAAATATTTGACTATGTTGGCTTGACTGTAGCAATGGGAAATGCCGTCCCTGAACTCAAAGAAAAAGCTGACTTTGTCACAAAAACAGTAGAAGAAGATGGCATTTTATATGCCTTGGAGGAATTCGGTTTGGTAGAAAAACAATTACATTTTCCACAAGTTGATCTTGAAAACGTTGAAGGTCCAGTAGCAATTATTAAAACAAATCATGGGGATATGAAGATGAAACTCTTCCCAGAACACGCTCCAAAAACCGTAGCTAACTTTGTTGCTTTGGCAAAAGACGGTTATTATGATGGCATCATTTTCCACCGTATTATTCCTGAATTCATGATTCAAGGTGGTGACCCAACAGGTACTGGTATGGGTGGCCAATCTATCTATGGCGATAGCTTTGAAGATGAATTTTCAGAAGAACTTTACAATGTTCGTGGTGCTCTTTCAATGGCCAATGCTGGCCCAAACACTAACGGTAGCCAATTCTTCATCGTTCAAAATAGCAAAATTCCATATGCTCAAAAAGAATTGGAACGCGGTGGCTGGCCAAAACCAATCGCTGAATTGTATGCTGCTAAAGGTGGGACACCACACCTTGACCGTCGCCACACTGTCTTTGGACAAATTATGGATGACGCTTCATACAAAGTATTGGATGAGATTGCCAATGTTGAGACAGGAGCTCAAGACCGCCCGGTTGAAGATGTTGTCATCGAAACAATTGAGGTAGTGGATGAATGAAAATTGGTGACAAACTCACTGGAACAATAACAGGTATAAAACCTTATGGTGCCTTTGTTGCCTTAGATAATGGGACGACAGGTCTGATTCACATTTCAGAAATCAAGTCAGGATATGTGGATAATATCCATCAATTTCTCAAAATCGGTGAGCAGGTCTTGGTTCAGGTGGTGGATTTTGACGAATACACCAAAAAAGTGAGCCTATCGCTTCGTACGCTCGAAGAAGGCAAAAACTACGGCCATCGCCACCATCGTTTTTCAAACAGTCACTATAAAATCGGCTTTGAACCTTTAGAGCAGCACTTGCCCATTTGGATTGAAGAAAGTTTGAAAACCTTATCTAAAGAAGACTAAAAAAACACCGTGCTAGTAAGCTTAAAGCTCTAGCGCGGTGTTTTTGGTTTATATAGAGAGAAGCTGTAAATGGCAAGTTCAAGCTATTAATCGTTAAAATCGTACAAAGTTGTTGAGAGGTAGCGTTCGCCATTATCTGGAAGTAGAGCGAGAACTTTTTTGCCTTTGCCCAGTTCTTTGGCTTTTTCAATAGCAGCGTAAATAGCAGCACCAGAAGAAATACCAGCAAGGAAGCCTTCTTGACTACCCAATTGTCTGCTTGTCGCGATGGCGTCGTCAGAAGTCACTCGAATAATGTCATCATAAGCCTTGACATCAAGAGTTTCTGGAATAAAGCCAGCTGAAATCCCTTGAATTTTGTGCGGACCAGGTTTTTCACCTGAAAGGACGGCCGACTCATCTGCCTCAACGGCATAGACTTTGACATTAGGGTTGGCTTTTTTGAGGGCGTGTGAAACTCCTGTTATGGTTCCACCAGTTCCCACACCAGCAACAAAAGCATCTAAGCCAGTTGGGCCAAAGCTGTCAATGATTTCAGCACCTGTTGTTTCCTCATGAACCGCAGGATTAGAAGGATTGGCAAATTGGAGTGGCAACCAAGCCCCTTTTTCTTTGGCGATTTCCTTGGCTTTTTCAATGGCACCTTTCATCCCTTCGCTACCAGGTGTCAAGACCAATTCAGCCCCATAAGCTCGAATGATTTTTCGGCGTTCAATACTCATGGTTTCAGGCATGACGATGATAACCTTGTAGCCTTTAGCAGAGCCAACCCAAGTCAATCCAATCCCAGTATTACCAGATGTTGGTTCAACAATAGTATCACCAGGTTTGATGATACCTTTCTTTTCAGCGTCCTCAATCATGCGCAAGGCAATGCGATCTTTGACTGATGACCCTGGATTAAAAGCTTCTAATTTGATGTAAACATCTGCAGCATCCTCAGGGACAATGCGATTGAGTTTAACAATCGGTGTTTTTCCAACTAATTCTGTAATCGAGTTATAAATATGTGACATGTAACCACCCCTCGTTGATAAATTGATAGACAAAGTATAATCCCAATAGCCCCATTTGTAAAATACCTATTTTTTATCAAAGTGATAAGAATAGGCTATCACAGGTCAACCTCCACAATTTTAGCCCCTTCTTTTTGGAAAGTGACTTTTCCTTGGTAAAATTCAATGAGTCGTTGGCTGACGTCTTCGACAGCATCAGCGTCGAGGTAAATAAAAGTGGTAACCTGCTCAAGAAAAGTGGTGTCGCATTCTTGAAGGTTTTCTGCTTGCAAAAAGTTAGCAAAAACTTGGTATTGTGGATAAGTCAGCGTGATTTTAAGGCCTTCTTGCTCTTTGACTTCTACAATTCCAATCTCTTTTAAAGCATTGGCTACACTTCCTGAATAAGCCCGAATCAGCCCACCAGCTCCCAGCTTAATACCACCAAAATACCGTGTCACAACAGCAACCACATTGGTTAATCCTTGTTTTTCCAATACGGTCAACATAGGAACACCAGCTGTTCCGCTGGGCTCTCCATCGTCACTCGAACGTTTGATAAGCGCATCTTCCCCAACAATCATAGCCGAGCACGAGTGCGTGGCTTTGTAGTGTTCTTTTTTGACCTCCGCGATAAATTGACGCCCCTCGTCCTCAGTGCTAATCCGTTTCAATTGGCAAATAAAGCGTGATTTTTTAATGTCTTCTTCACAAATTCCGTCGTTTTTAATGGTTTTATAGTTCATACCCAAATTCTACAAAATTTTAGACTATTTGGCAAAAATTTTCGAATAAAGAAGTATGAACTCATTAGAATACTATTATGGAAGATTATTTACTTCAGAACAATTAACAGATGCCTTAAAAAAGCAGGCTAAGGCTCTTCCCGCTATGATAGATCACAAGACTCATGCAGAGTGTTGTCGTTGTGGCAGCAAGGTTTTCTCGAATTACCAATTACAAACAGGAGCCTTGTATTGTCGAGAATGTCTGGTTTTTGGATGAAATACAAATCAGCAGTCCTTGTATTATTTCCCACAAAAGCCATTTCCAAAAGAAGATGTTTTGGTTTGGAAGGGTCAATTAACCCCTTATCAAGAAAATATATCGCAAGGCATGTTGAAAGCTATCGCGGCTAAAAAAGATTTATTGGTCCATGCCGTAACAGGGGCAGGTAAGACAGAGATGATTTACCACGCTATTGCGACCGTGATTGCTAATGGTGGTTGTGTTGGATTAGCCAGCCCTCGAATTGATGTATGCCTTGAATTGTACAAGCGTCTGTCACAAGATTTTGCTTGTAAGATTAGTTTGCTGTATGGAGGATCCGAAAAATACCAACGTGCTCCACTAGTGATTTCAACAACTCATCAATTATTGAAATTCTATCAAGCCTTTGATTTGTTGATTATTGATGAAGTGGACGCCTTTCCCTTTGTGGATAATCATATGTTGTATCACGCAGTCGAGCAATCGCTCAAAAAAGAGGGGAGCAAGATTTACCTCACAGCCACCTCCACAGACCAGTTGGACAAACAGGTGCAAAGCGGTAAATTAGCTAAGCTGCATTTACCTAGACGATTTCATGCGAATCCTCTCGTCGTTCCCAAAAACATTTGGCTGAGTGGTGTTTTAAAGCACATGCAAAAAGGCCAACTTCTTAGAGCCTTCATGAAAATCTTGACAAAACAGCGTCAGACTAAGTATCCCTTACTCATCTTTTTTCCAAATATCGCACAAGGTCAGGTATTTACAAAGATTTTAAAAACGTATTTGCCACACGAAAATATCGCTTTTGTGTCCAGTCAGACGGAAAACCGTTTGGAAATCGTCAATCAATTTAGGCAGCAAGAGTTATCGATTTTAGTGACAACAACGATTTTGGAGCGAGGGGTGACCTTTCCTTGTGTGGACGTTTTTGTTATGCTAGTCCACCATCGCCTATACACCAAAAGTGCCCTCGTGCAAATTTCTGGGCGTGTCGGTCGTGCCAAGGAGCGTCCGACAGGCGCACTATTATTTTTACATGAAGGCATTACGAAACCAATGACTAAGGCAATTGCTGAAATTAAAGAAATGAATAAAAGAGGTGGTTTTTAGTGGAATGTTTGCTATGCCGTCAGGTATTTTCAGAAACAGAACGGTTTTTAAACATTATCTTAATGGCAAAAGACAGTGACGGTGTCTGTTCGACTTGCCAAAATAGCTTTGAAAAAATTGGGGATTCACATTGCCCAACCTGTTTTCGAAAAGGTGAGATAAGGACCTGCTTAGATTGTCATGAGTGGAAAAAATAAGACCATCAGGTTCAACACGAAGCCCTTTTTACCTATAATGCATTTATGAAAGACTATTTTTCCAAATACAAGTTTCAAGGAGATATGGTACTAAGTCAAGTTTTAGCTAAACCAATTAAAAATCATCTGAAATACTACAAAGATTACACCTTAGTGCCAGTTCCTCTTAGCCCAGAGCGGCTAAGAGATAGGCAATTTAACCAAGTTACCGCCTTTTTAGATAGTGCCGGACTGTCTTATCAAGATATTTTAGAAAAGACAGATGTTCAAAAACAGTCAGATAAAAACAGACATGAGCGTCTAAAAAGTCAAAATCCTTTTACCATAAAAAGCCAAAAATCATTGCCAGAGCGAGTCCTCATTGTTGATGATATTTACACAACAGGCGCAACTCTCAAAGGCATTTACGATTTATTGCATCAGGCAGGCGTTAAAAATGTAAAAAGTTTTAGTATTGCACGGTAAACACTTGCAAATTTTCATGAAAGCAGTATAATAGAGTTATAAAAAGAAAGCGCTTTTTTAAAGCAAGAAAGAGGTGGCCTATGATTAAATATAGTATTCGTGGAGAGAACATTGAAGTAACTGACTCTATCCGTAACTATGTCGAATCAAAGCTCGGAAAAATTGAGAAATATTTTTATGCCGAACAAACTTTGGACGCGCGTGTAAACCTCAAAGTTTACCGTGAAAAAACTGCAAAAGTTGAAGTGACCATCTTAGTCGATTCTATTATGCTAAGAGCAGAAGATGTTTCACAAGATATGTACGGCTCTATTGACTTGGTAACAGACAAAATTGAACGTCAAATTCGTAAAAACAAAACTAAAATTGCGAAAAAACACCGTGAAAAATTGCCAACAAGTTATATTTTCACAAGCGAATTTGAAGCTGAAACTGTCGAAGAAGAACCAGCAGCAAAAGTGGTTCGTACAAAACATGTTAGCTTGAAGCCTATGGATATTGATGAAGCGCTTCTTCAAATGGACCTTTTAGGACATGACTTCTTCATTTACACTGACGCAGAAGATGCAACAACAAACGTTCTTTACCGTCGTGAAGATGGACAAGTTGGACTAATCGAAGCAAAATAATGAATTAGAAAATACTCTCAAGTTCATGCCTTCCTTAGAACTTGGGAGTATTTTTTATTTTAAAAAAGTGTTGACAAAGGAAAAGGTATTTAGTATACTGAATAAGCT
>NZ_DBPA01000056.1:0-1022 GCF_002300045.1 Streptococcus sp. UBA632
TCAAGACCTTAATTTTGATAATTCACTTGCCAATCTTTAATCAATGGATAAGTAACTAACTTGTTATTATCCAAATTTTCCTTATGCATATCGACAGCTGTAATCTGTGAATTATCGTAAGTTGTGTAGTAATAAATACCTTTTTCTGTGTTGATACATGAACTGTAAATGGTGTATTCGTATTTGCCGCTTTCATCTACGTAACATAACCCTTTTTGTTGTTCAACGGATTTCAAAATATGGAAGAACTGGTTAACACTAGATACTTCTGTATCTTCTGCTACTGAATTTAATTTAGTAAAGGCTGCCTTAACATAGCGTGACATTGATGACAAATCACCAGGCAAACCAAGGCCTCCCATTCCTCGGCTATAAGTGTCTAAGGTAATTTCTGTAGAAAAGAGATTGTCAGAAACTTTTGGAGAAACGTGACGATAATTGTTTAAATTGAATAATTGTTTATCAAAAGTTGGGTTATTTGTCAAAACACCTGTTGGGTTATCATAAACCTTAAGACCACTAGCCACAGATTCCAACACAATAGCTTCATTGCGGTCTGCAATCAACCAGTGCAAGGGACTTGGTGGAAAATCATCACTAAATGCTTCATTTGTGACGTTAAGATTTTGGCAAAGTTTCTTAACTTCAGCAACAGATTGGCATTGTGATAAGAACCATGGAACCAATTCAAAAGATGCAAGGTTGTCTTTCCCTTCTGCTACTTCTTTATAGTCGGCATTTTCAGGGAAATTCAAACCTGCCATTCCTAAACCTTTTTCATTAACTGCTTCGTAATAAAGTGGGTAATCATCCACTACCGTTGCCATTCCAATCATGGCAAAATGGCTGTTATTTTCTCCTTGGTGTCTAAACGAAAAAGGATAATTTCGAGGACAAATCGTTACCGTTTCATTGTAAGAAAAGTCCAAATCAAGATTTCGACCAAAGTAATTATCTTTAGTTGTATAAGTAATTGCAGTACACATAAAAAAACTCCTTTAAAAAATACTTTAAAAGTCATC
>NZ_DBPA01000056.1:1155-18099 GCF_002300045.1 Streptococcus sp. UBA632
TATAGTTCCAATTAAAAAATTTTTCAATTAAAAAAGTTTTCAATTTTTAAGTAAACGTTTTCTATGAAAAAACTAAAAAAGCTACGCTGAGCTAAGCAACGTAACTTTTTAGTCTAGTTCATCAACCAGTCATAAATTTCTTGTGGCGTTCCAAGTGCCATGAGCTCTTGAAATTTCACTTCTTGCTTAAGATCTTGATAAATTTTACTATCAGAAATGCTGCGTTTCTCAGCACCTTTATTGACGACCATTACTCCATCTGTGATGGTTACAAAATCCAATTCATCAAAAATTTGAATCATTTTGACCAAAAGAATATCAGGAATATTAAGATAATGACTCAATTCTTTCAGCTTGTAACGAACATCAAATTCAGGGAATTGATAAATCGTTTTATACAACTTAGCAAATTGTTCACGAGTTCCATAGCCAGTCAAATAATAAGCTCGTTTAATGTGATTTTTAAAGTAAACGGCATCAAATTGTCGACCAACAAAAAGGGATTTGAGTTCTTCAGCCTTATCAGGAATATCTAGTACAACCACTTCACTGGCACTGGTGTCTTCACTCAAAACAGGAACACGTTCAGGAAGAATGGCATTTTTGGAACGAATATCAATCAACTGAACGCCGTCAACACGCGCGTCTTCAAGCATCAACTGAACTGTGGTTTGCCCGTTCCATTTGTTGATTGACAAAGTAACGGCAAGGCACAGGTTCTGCGCTTGCTGGAATTCTTGTACCAAATGACCTTGGTTAAAGGCAACAAGGTCAACCGCCGTACTTCCTTGAGCAATTTTTAATTTCAAGTGAGCACCATTTTGCCCCATGGTACGTGCTTGTTTAACGGTAAGGTCTTTGATTTCAAAGACTGGCTTAGCATTATCCATCCCAAAAGGTGCGATCTTCTCAAGACTTTTAACAGTGTCTAAATCAATTTCTGACAAGTCCAGCACTTCATCAATGATCAAAGTCTTTTTCTGAGCTAAATTAATATCATTTTCAGCAATGTAATCACATAAAACTTGTGATAATTGCTCTAAGTTATCAACTGGCAAGGTCATTCCTGCAGCACCAGCATGTCCACCAAAAGCTTCAAATAAATCACGGTGGTCATCAAGTGCATGGAAGATATTGATTGCCTCAATACTTCTTGCAGAGCCTTTTGCCATATCGTCTTCAATGTTTAAGACAATAACTGGCTGAGCAATGTGCTCCAAAATACGACCAGCGACAATTCCTAGAACACCCGGGTGCCAGCCTTCTTTTGCCAACACCTGCACAGGCTTGTCAAGATCAACCATGCCCATGGCTTCATCGTAAATTTTTTGAACAATTTCTTTACGTTCTTCATTCTTGGCATTAATCATTTGCGCAATACTTAGCGCTTCTTCATCATCAAAACCAGTCAATAATTCAATAGCTCGATTTGGATCATCTAGACGACCAAGAGAATTTAGCTGCGGCGCAATTTTAAACCCAACAGTTTCCTCATTAACATCTGACATGTCAATATCAGATACTTTCATAAGCTCTATGAGACCAATGCGTTCGGTCTGCTTGAGCATTTCAAGCCCAACCTTGACCATGATACGATTTTCATCTGTTAGACTAACCATATCGGCAATCGTTCCGATAGCAACCAAGTCTAACATTTCGGTTGGGATGGATTCTAATAGGGCACAAGCCACTTTGAAGGCTACACCACATCCTGCTAAATATTTAAAAGGATAGTCAGCTTCTGGATACTCTGGATGTACAATGGCAAATGCGTCTGGAAGCTCTGCTGGTAAGCCATGGTGGTCAGTAACAATGACATCTACTCCTTGACTTTGTGCATAGCTAATAGCTTCATGTCCAGCTACGCCATTATCCACCGTAATAATCAAAGAAACCTGTTGTTGCTCGATGAAATACTTATAAACCGATTCATTTGGTCCATAACCATCAACAAATCGGTTAGGAAGATAGACTTGAACCTCAGCTCCAAGCATTTCCAACGCTTCTTTCATGATACTAGCGCTGGTCATCCCGTCGGCATCATAGTCACCATAAACCAAGATTTGTTCATAATTTTCAATAGCTTGACGAATGCGGGCAACTGCCTTGTCCATATCGTGCAAAAGATATGGATCGTGAAGTTGTGACAAATCATTCGATAAAAATTGAGCTAGTTTTTCGTCGTTGTCAACGCCACGACTGTATAGGATTTTGCTGGCTAATGCCGTTATATTTTCTTTTTTTGTCACTTCAAAAAAGCCATCATCTGGCTCTTTTTCAATATTTTTCCAATTGTATTTACTTGTTATCATTCACTTCTCACTTCTTATGTAGAATTGAAAGGAGGTTATTTATAATTAAAAACTTTGCGTGCTAAAAAATCAGCAATCTTTGGGAAAAGAGTATAGAATTTGTGTGCTGCAGCTATTAACCAAGGCATGTTCACTTCACGCTTGTTCTTACCTAAAATGGCAACCGTACGTCTAGCAACTTCTTCTGGTTGCAAAACAAAACGTCCAACACTCTTTAAGTATTCTCCAGATGGATCTGCCTTGTCAAAAAAGCTTGTTGCGATCGGTCCAGGATTAATCGTTGTCACATAAACATTGCTATCAGCTAATTCCAAACGTAGAGCATTTGAAAAACCAATCACAGCAAATTTTGTGGCTGAATACACCGACGATTTAGCCGATGCCATCAAGCCTGCCATGCTGGCAATAGTGATGATATGCCCTCGTTTAGCAGCTTTCATGCGCTTCCCAACCAGTCGTGAAAAAGTCATTGTGGCAAAGGTATTGACCTCAAACATGGCACGAATATCCGCAGTGGTATAGGCATCAAAAGCATTGAAATTCCCGTAACCAGCGTTGTTAATAAAGACATCAATCCGACCGTGCAAATCATACATCCGCTCAACAATAGCAGCAATCTCAGCATCATTTGACAGATCCAGCGACCAACAAGTAGTGTGGGGACGCTTGCCATAAAGGCTTTCTAATGTCGCCTTATCACGCCCCAAGGCAATGACATAATCCTCACTCGGTAGCTGATTGATGATGGCTTGCGCTACACCTCCGCTTGCTCCTGTAATGGCGATGATTCTCATAGGCTAACTTCTTCTAAATCCTTGACCATATGTGTGTTTTCAAAAATCGTTTGCGCATCTTTTTCCAATTGACGGCACTCGCGTCCCAAGAATCGCGCACTGATATGGTTCAACAGCAATTTCTTAGCTGAAGCAGCTTTGGCAATTTGGGCTGCCTGCATATTGGTTGAATGTCCGTGCTTGCGTGCCAAAGGCTCGTCTTTGGTGCCGTAGGTTGATTCGTGTACCAAAATATCTGCTCCCAAACCAAGGCGAATGCTGGCATCTGTTTTACGCGTGTCACCCAAAATGGTGATGATTTTTCCTTTTTTAGGTGCTGAAATGTAATCCTTGGCAATAATCTTGCGACCATCTTCCAAGACAACATCTTGCCCACTCTTGACCTTGCCAAAAAGCGGTCCAAACGGTACTCCAGCAGCCTTCAAGGCTTCAGCGTCCAAGGTTCCTTCCAAATCTTTTTGCATCACACGGTAGCCAATACAGAAAATCGTGTGGTCCAATTTTTCCGCATAAACCACAAATTTATCCGTTTCCATGATTTTTCCAAGATTGGTTTCGTCAAATTCATGAAAATGAATGCGGTAAGGCAAGCGGGCACCTGACAAACGCAAACTACTCAAAATGTAAGAACGAATGCCAACTGGCCCATAAACATCAAGGTCTGTTTGTTCTTCGTTAGCTTGAAAGGCACGGCTCGCTAAGAAACCAGGCAAACCAAAAATATGATCCCCATGCAAATGCGTGATAAAAATACGTTTAACTTTGCGAGGTTTAATGGTTGTTTCTAAAATCTGGCGCTGGGTACCCTCACCGCAGTCAAACATCCACACCTCATTGATTTCATCGAGCAATTTCAAAACCAAACTCGACACATTGCGTGACTTTGAAGGCTGACCTGCTCCTGTTCCCAAAAATTGTAATTCCATATGTTACCGATAAAACCGAAGTTTTGTCCTTTCCTACTGTACTTTTACATAAGCGATAAATTCTCGCTGGTCAAAGGTGTAATAAACTTGCCCCTTGTAGCCAGTTAGTAATTCTGCGAGTTCATCGCGATTGAAACTTTTTAGTTTCACCACGTTTCCTTTTAGCTTTGAAACATGGCTGAGCAGACTGTCTTGTGGCGTGAGGTCTTCAAGAACCTCTTCATCAAACGTCATGTCTGCCATTTTTATATGATTGTCTGTGACATAGACCTTGTATTGTGGGAAAACCTGTGCCAATTCAAATAAGACTTCTAACGATACAGGCTCCTGCTTTTCAGAAAATACTCGTGCAATTTCTTGATCGTTTTCGTAAGTAAATCCGTACGATTTTCCTGATAAATTCAAGCGAATAAAAGGCTTGTGCTCGTCAAAAGAAGGCTCGCTATTAAACAAATGCAAGGCTTTTGACAAATCAAAATAGTAATCCGTTGCTGCCTTTGGAGATTGTTTTTGATACATTTCTGCAAAATAAGCATTGATAACACTTGGCGGTGGGGTGATAAAATTCAACTTTTGCGCATCTGTCAATGGCTCCAAGGTATTTTGCAAATAAACCTTATCTAGTGACGTAAAACCGCCGTAGGTTAAGGCTAAATTGATATAATCAGTCATAGAATTCTTCTAGTCTCCATTTATTTTTTGGATTAATGTAACCAGTGATGGTTTCGTATTCTTCTGCAAAATCATAACGATCAAGCAGCGCAATTTTATTTAAGTCATACAGTTTGTAAGCCTGACTTTGATGCACCCGAATGCTAAACGGTTCAAAAAGGTCACGAACTTCATTAAGTATCAAACGACGCAAGAGAGATTTGGCACCCTTATCACGCGCAGATAGGCGAACATTTGGAAAAGCCGTAGCCACCAAATTTTCAGCGCGGTCCATTTTGTTGTAAACGGCTAAGCGAGGAATGTCCTGCATATCCAAGTCTTTCAGCAAATCCAGGACCACTTTTTCATGTTCTTCATGATTTGGGTCACTGGCATCAATCACGTGTAGCAGCAAATCAACATGACGGCTCTCTTCCAAGGTTGACTTAAAGGCTGCCACCAATTCTGTCGGTAAATTTTGAATAAATCCAACCGTGTCCGTGAGAGTCACTTGAAATTGATTTTGCAAATAAATTTGCTTTGTCGTCGCATCCAAAGTCGCAAACAATTCATCGGCTTCGTACTGCTTATCATTTGTCAAAACGTTCATAATCGTTGATTTACCAGCATTTGTGTAACCAATCAAACCAATTTTAAAGACTTGTGACTCAGTGCGTTTTTCTCGACCAGTTTCACGATTCTTCTCAACGATTTTCAGTTGACGTTCAATATCTGAAATTTGATTGCGAATCGAACGACGGTTAAGCTCTAACTGACTTTCACCAGGTCCACGACTACCAATTCCACCTGCTTGTCGGCTAAGCATAACCCCCTGACCAACAAGACGTGGCAACATGTATTTGAGTTGAGCCAGATGAACTTGCAATTTACCTTCGTGACTACGGGCACGCATGGCAAAAATATCTAGAATCAACTGCATGCGGTCAATAACTTTAACGCCAAGTTCTGCTTCCAAATTAACATTTTGACGTGGCGTTAAGCGGTCGTTGACAATCACAGTATCGATCTCATCAGCGTCAACAATCGCTTTGATTTCAGCTAATTTCCCTGAACCAATCAAAGATTTGCTATCATATTTCTCACGTTTTTGACGATAAGATGAGACCACCTCAGCACCTGCTGTTTCAGCGAGTGACGCCAATTCTTCCATTGACATTTCAAAGTTTTCTGTGTCAGGCAACTCAACTCCTAGCAAAATCACTCGTTCTTGGTGCTTGCTTGTTTCAATCATCTTGTACTCACCCCTTTACTTGATTAACTCGTAAATATCATTATATCATAAAATCAAAAATGACGGTACAAAGCACCGTTAGGCTATCAGCAAAAGCATTAGAAAAAGCACCTTGAAGGTGCTACTTGCCTTAGGCTAGTTAGTTTGCTAAAAAATCCTGAACAGCCTTATTTATCTGCTTTTTAACATCACTTTCTGATACCATGTAAAAAGAAACAGCCATGCGATTTCGGAACCACGTTAATTGTCGTTTGGCGAAACGGCGAGTGTTTTGTTTGAGTTTGTCAACGCTCTCCTCCAACGAAGCTTGACCTGCGAAGTAAGGAAAAAGTTCCTTGTAACCAATAGCACGCGCCGCCTGCACATCACGGTGATTGTCATAAAGCCATTTTGCCTCATCCAAAAGCCCCTTTTCAACCATGACATCCACACGGTGATTAATGCGTTCGTAAAGCACCTGACGGTCATCGTTTAAGCCAATCAACAAAGCATCGTAGGGAGTTTCCTTGTTTTCCAAATCTTGCCCAAATGTCGCTAATTCCAAGGCACGAATGGCACGGCGGCGGTTTAACTCAGGAATCTCAATGCCCTGCTCTGCTATTTTGTCAAATAAAACAGCATCCGCCAACTGCTCCAGCTCCTGACGATAAGCCAGCACCTCCTCTTGATTGACCTGACCGCCTAGATGATAGCCTTCCAGCAGACTTTGCAAATACAAGCCCGTCCCGCCAACGATAATAGGCAACTTGCCACGGCTAGTAATATCCTCAATCGCCGCACTGGCTTCCTTGACAAAATCATAGGCCGAATAAGCCTCATCCACCTCACGCACATCAATGAGATGATGCGGTGCCTCAGCCTGCTCCTCAAGAGTCGCCTTAGCCGTCCCAATATCCAAATGACGATACACCTGCTGGCTATCCCCACTAATGATTTCACCGTTAAATCGCTTTACTAATTCAATCCCTAAAGCGGTTTTTCCCACTGCTGTTGGACCAACAACTGCTATGATTTTTACCTTATCTAAACCCATTTTTACTTATCCATCCGTCCTAACACATATCCTGATAAAAGAAACGTTTTTACTTGAATTCTACACTAATTTTAGTTACTATTATTATAACATATGGTGACGGGACAAGGAACAATCGCTAGTTACTAATAACGACTTGATTTTAGCAATCAGTGATGTGTTGTGACTACCGTCCTTATAAAAAAGGAGGAATTAGATTATGGCTAAAAGATTTGCTTTTGCTAAAGGGATTGCGACAGGTGTTTTAGCAACTGCAGCAACTGTTGCTGGAGCTGTTTACGCTGTCAAGAAAAATATCATTGACCCAGAAGAAGAAAAAGCTGCTTTCATCGAAGAAAATCGTAAAAAAGCCGCTCGTAAACGTGTCTCTCACTAATCAGACAAGTTTAAAAGAACTACAAGCATCTGCTTGTAGTTCTTTTTTTGTCTTACTTACAAAATTTCCCATTCCTTAATGCCAAATTCCTCTAGCAACTGTTGGATCTTATCAAAATACAGGCGAAAATGTTCCAAACGATGCCCGTCTGAGCCGATCGAATACTTATGCCCGCCCAATTCCTTGACCAAGCCCAAGGCATAACGATACAAGTCCTCATTATGATACAAATACATGGATTTACTATTTAACTCAAAAGCTAAATCATGGTCAATCATTTTTTGGAAGATACGCTTTAATTGAGGTTCATAAACTTTTAAATCCTCGACTATCATATCAAAAATTCGAAAGCCATAATCAAAATGTGCTAAAACATCCGCATCCACGCGCCCAATCGCGTGCTCAAGCCTATCCAAATAATCTTGAATGACCACATCCTTGTCCATGCTAGCCACTTCATCATCCAAATAATCATTGATGCCATTGTGGTGAACTGATAACAATTTTAAGTCATAGTTCTTATCTGCTAAATAAGCAATAATATCATCTTCACGTGGCTCATAATAGCCAATTTCAATTCCTTTTTTGATACGATTGCCATATTTTCGATTAAGCTCAGCTATTTCACGCGAATAAGCGTCATAATCCGGCACATTATCTTGCTTAGTATAAGGATTTGACAAATCATAGTGCTCTGTTGTCACAATATTACCATCATAATGAGTTAAATAATCTTCAAACTGAGTCTCTGAATCATATGAAAAATGTGTGTGTAAATGATTATCTCGCATCCTCTACCTCGTTTATCTTTACTTGTGACTAATCTAAATCCTCAATACCAGCTGCCATGCGCTCTTCTCCCCACCAATTTGGCATCAACTCACCAAGTGTAATGGTTTCACGCTTGTCATAGTCAATCATAAATTCCAAATCTTTATTTTTAGGTGACAATTGCATCAAAAATTCACGGCAGGCACCACAAGGCATACCTGAACCACCACCATTTGGCGCTTTATCACGAAAGGCAATGATACGCTTTATAGTCGTTTGACCAGATTGCTGGAACATATTAAATGATGCAGCTCGTTCCGCACAAAGATGAAATACACCAGACGTAGCTTCAAAACAGTAGCCTGTGAAAATCTGTCCATCTTCTGCTTCAATTGCTGCAACAACATGATTTGAATAAATAAAAGGCGTCACATAATGTGGATTATAGTCATTTTTTGCCGCTTCGTACAGTTTCTCCCAAATATCCATCATAAATCTCCTATAAAAATTGTCAGTCTTTTATTATTTTACCAAATTTTCTGTCATTTTTATAGAAAAACATATTTTTTCAGTTATAGTTTATAACTATACATTATCCCATATAAATAACTATTTTTCAAAACTGAAAAGCTCAGCTAAAATAGGAATCACAAAAAAATAAACGAGGTATAGAAAATGGCTAAATCAAGATTTCAACTAGTTGGTTCACTTTTACGACCAGCAGATTTACGCGAATACAAAATCGCAATCGAGCATCGTGATGATATCAAATATCCTTTCTACGATGCATTCGAAGGCTACAAAGAAACAGAAACAGCTGATATCAGAAAAGTTATCGCTGAAGAAAAAGCGGCAGGTATCGATGTCCTAACTGACGGCGAATACTCAAAATCTATGTGGCACCTTGATTTCGTTTGGGGCTTAAAAGGTATTGAACGTTACATCGCTGACCACGGATACACTTTCCAAGACCATGATGGCGGTCATTTTGAAACACGTAAGGATATTGGTATCCGTATCACAGAACCACTTTCTGGCAAAAATCACCACTTTCTAGATATTTACAAACTTCTTAAAGAAGAAGCTGGTGAAACTGACACAAAACTAACAATCTGGGGACCTGCTCACGCCTACACAGAATTCACAGTCTTTAATCAATTAGTTGGCGAAGACCAAGTTTACAAAACTAAAGAAGAACTAAAAGCTGGTCTTACAAATGCCTATAAAGAATTCTTGAAAGAATACAAAGAAGCTGGCGGAGAAATCATTCAATTTGACGACTGCCTCTGGGAACTTTTCGATGAAACAAACCCAGCTGGTTTCTTTGCTCAAGGAAACAACGCTCTTGCCAATCTTGCTGATGAATTCATCGCAGTAAATAACGATGTTGCGGACTACGGTCATGAGCTTGGTTTGCAAGTTTGGACTCACAACTGCCGTGGTAACTACGAAAGTCGTTCTGCTGCTGGTGGTACTTACGAAGCTATCGCAACAAAATTCTTGAAAGATCAACACTATGACCGTTTCTTCCTTGAATGGGATAGCGAAGTGGCTGGTGACCTTAAAGCTCTTGAAAGCTTGAAAGACTCAGATGCTGAAGTCGTTCTTGGACTTCTTTCAAGTAAAACAACTGATCTTGACGATGAAGAACGTGCGCTTAAAATGCTTGAAGAAGCTAGCCAAATCTTGCCAAAAGACCGCCTTTACCTCTCACACCAATGCGGTTTTGCTTCATGTGATTCTGGAAATGAATTGAGCATTCCACAACAATGGGCAAAAATTAAACAAGGACAAGACATTGCGACACAATTCTGGGGCTAATCAGTTTCCATTACCAAACCAAAAAGCGACCAATTGGTCGCTTTTTTCTATGGTTAAAGAGAAAGCACTTGTAGGCGCTCACCACCAAGTAAAATCAGGTATTTATCAACAGGTTTGTTCTGGTAAGATTTGCTGAGGGCTTCGGCGTAAAGAGCCATTTGACCTTGATAGCGGTTTTTAATTTCCTCGCTATTGGTGTATTTGTCCGTCTTGTAATCAAAGAGAACAATACGGTCCTCTAGTAGCAGGTAACCATCGACAATTCCACGCAAAACAAAGTTTTCTTGACTCTCAGGGTCTTGTTTGAGCATGGCAAATGGGGCTTCGCGGTAGATTTTGTCAGTATTTTGCTGAATCAATTGTCCAAGAGCTGAATTTTCAAAGAAATCCAAAACATTTTCTAGATGAATGCGCGCTTTAACTTCATCTTTAGCAGACACTTGTGTTAGAGCTTTTGAAATATCCTCTAGTGTCACTTTTTGAGACAAGGAAATGCGCTGCATGAGCTCGTGCATGGCAGAACCAATCGCTGTCGCTTCAACCTTGGCTTTTTTCGAAAAATCAGGTAAGGCAAAGCTTGGTTTTACTTGGTCCTTCTTAGCCATCACATCAACACCATCAGTATCCATAACAAGCTCATACAGTTTCTTAACCTGACTAGGTGTTCTTAAGCTTGGCAGGTTAATGGCTGATTGATATTTGGTATTCAACTCTGCAACTGCCTCAAGTCTCTCCAAAGCTTCTGCAATATTTTCTGACTGGCGGTTATTTGACAAATCATCAGGTTTAATAGCTGATTTGACTTCAATCTGCCCGATTTTCTCTTCTGTCAGATCTTCATCTGTGACAAATTCAACCTTAAATGGTAAGTCCTTATAAGCTTCATGAATGGCCAACATCCAATCTTGGAAAGTCATGAAAGCTTCACGTTCTGCAACTGGAAGATGATTATTTTCTGACTTACCGCTGTATTTATCAACCAATTTTTCAGAACTTGCTTTTCCGACTAAATACAATTTCTTCTCAGCACGGGTCATGGCAACATAGAACAAACGCATTTGTTCAGACAAGGTTGCTAGGCGCAGTTCACGTTTATTAAGCTGATAAGGCAAAGTGTCCATGCTGACTTTAACGGTTGGAAAAACATCCGTATCTAACTCTTCTCGCATGTCAGCCAAATATTTGATACCAGCTCCATTTTGACGTGACAAAATCAAGGGTGACATCATGTCTTGAATACTGAATTTCTTATCAATGTTCAAAATAAAGACATACTTGAATTCAAGTCCTTTACTCTTATGGATAGTCATCAAATTCACAGCATGTTTTGGAAGGGCCACTTCAACGTCAGCCAAATCATTTTCACTTTCTAAGACGCGATCAATCATGCGAATAAAGCGTGATAAGCCTTTAAAGCCAGTCTTTTCAAAATTATTAGCGCGAAGGGCAAGGGCGTAAAGATTGGCTTGGCGCTGCTCGGCACGGGGGAGATTGCCCACGTAATCATAATAAAAGCGCTCATTGTAAATCTTCCAAATCAAATCATAAAGCGAATGCCATTTGGCAAAATCACGCCACTTGCTAAAGCAAGTCATAAAATCTTTTAATTTTTCACGTAAAACTGGTGTGACCAATTCTGCATGCTGACCTTGATTAGCCAAAGCATGTTCTAGTTTTTGGTAAAGATTGGCTCTGGTCTCATCCTCGCTTGTTTGAAGAGCAAGACGAGCAAGATCATCTTCGTTAAAAGAAAACATTGGTGAACGCATCAGAGCTACCAAAGCATAATCATTAAGCGGATTATCCAGAGCTCGAAGGGTATCTAGCATCACCATAACTTCAACAGATTTTAGGTAATTTTGCTCACCGCCATCCGTCACCAAAGGAATACCATAATGTTCAAAAGTCTGCAAAATACCATCATTACGCGTACGTGATGAAACTAGCAACGTGATGTCTTCAAAGGCAACACCTCCTTCGTTATGCAGGCGAATAATTTCTTTAGCTACCAGCTTAACCTCGTTTGGATTGATTTGCTCCTCTTCTGGACTACTTGCAAGTTCACCACCATCATCAGTATCGTAAATAAGGACTTGTGTTTTATTTTCTGGATGAGCTTCTTTTTGTGCGGGACTGCCTGCTACTAACTGGTGCATGCCATCATACAAAATTTCCCCAACAGACTCGTCCATCAAATGCGTAAAGACACTATTTGTCGTATCCAAGACTTCTGACTGACTACGGAAGTTTTCTTTTAGCAGAATTAATTTTCCATGTTCTGGATGCTCTTGAAAATCCTTGAATTTTTGGTTAAAAATCTGCGGATCAGCCTGACGAAAACGATAGATAGATTGCTTGATATCTCCCACCATGAATCGATTATGACCATTTGACAATAATTCAAGCATGCGTTCTTGCGTGTGATTGTTATCTTGGTACTCATCGACCATGACTTCGTGGTATTTATCTTGGTAGAGCTCACGAATATCTGGATTTTCTTCCAAAATCTGGATAGCAAAATGAGCGATATCCGAAAACTCAAAAGCATTTTCTTGGATTTTAGCTTGCAAATATTGTTCAGAAAAATCCTGCATAAACGCTTGTAAAAGTTCTAACAAAGGTAGACTTTCCGATTGGTATTTGAAGATAGTTTCTAAGTGTTTCAGACCAGCCAAACGACCTTGGAGAGTCTTGAAAATTGGATATTTTACCCCTGCAACTGTCACAGCTGGACTAGATGGAATCAAGTCAGCCACATCTGTCGCCAAACGACCAAGTCCATCACGACCGTAAAGCGTCTCAAAATGCAAAGCCCACTCATGCAAATGCTCAATCATGTTCAAATGCTTTTTATAAGCCGCTGTAGGCGTCCCCTTAGCTGTTTTTTGCTTATAATCTTCTAAATCCGTCACATCTTGTAATTGATTAGCTGTCTCATGCATGCAAGCTAGAAAATCCACAACTTCTTGGTCGGGAATGGCGGAAAAATCAGTATAGGTTCTAGCACCTTTCAAGAAAACCTCAGCCAGCCATTTCTTAGGATTATCCGTTGCTTGACTGAAATCATAGATTTTGTAAACAATTCCTCTAAAAGCTGTGGTATCTTTACGATTGCCAGAAAAATTACGAACTAATTTGCGGAAAATGTCTTGATTTTGCCCCGTCATGTAATCTGCAAAAAGATCTGCAAAAACGTCATTCTTGACAAGATCTTGTTCGCTCTTATCCGTCATAATGCGAAAAGTCGGTGAAATTCCTAATGTGTAGCCGTATTGGTTAACCAACTTTTGCGTAAAGGCATCCATGGTTCCAATATCAGCAGTCTGCAGAGCTAGCAGCTGCTCATTAAGATAGGTTTTTAAATCATTATGCGTCGCTTGTTGCAAAGCTTGGCTGATTTTTTTCTCAAGACGTTCTTTTAATTCTCCCGCTGCTTTAACTGTAAAGGTCGAAATAAAGAGCTGGTCAACAGCAATCCCACGCAAAATTTTATCAATAATGCGCTCAACCATGACGAAAGTTTTCCCAGAACCAGCCGACGCTGATACCAAAATATTGTTGCCATAGCTATAAATGGCTTCAATTTGTTCAGGTGTTCGTTTTTGCGCTTTTGATGACTGCGCCTCTTTTTGCTGTAGAGAAGAAATCGCTTCAGCCGTTAAAAATGGTTTAAAGGTCATCTTTTTCCTCCTCTTCTTGCATCAGGCTCAAAAAGCCTTGACGTCTATCTTTTCTTGGTAATTTAAACCACTTGCGTGCGTATGGCATGTGGCGGTCCGCTTCAAAGCGTGTGATAGCTTTTAATTGGTCACCCTTAACCGTCTTACCATCCTCACTGTAAGGATTAATCAAAAAGTATCCTTGTTTAATTTGCTCAGCTGCTTGAAGGAATAATTTTTGATTATAAGCTAGTAAAATATCTAACTCTTCTTGCGTGTAAACAGAATCATTAAGATGATAATTTCCATTTGATAAATAGCCTTTTTCATCTTCTAAGAACAAGCCACGATAGCGAAGTTCTTTAGACAAATTCTCCAAAATTTTCTCTGTAGTAGTTACCGATGACAAATCTACTTTTGGCTCTTGCATGTGAAGGTACATGGCTCCAAAAATCTTATCTGATTCACTTTTAATTTTTTTATCGCGAAGTGCTTGCATATAAGTCACCAATTGCGGATTAAGACCATTGTAGAATTTTTGAATATCAAAGGTATTGTTACTTGATTTGTAATCAACCACCCCAAGACTTCCATCTGACAAACGATCCACACGGTCAATAATGCCTCGAATACGAACTGCATTGGCAAGCATTAATTCAAAAGGTTCTTCTTCATTTTCCACCTGGATCTGAGTATCCTGACGTAAAATGGTTGCCGTGCTTCTAGCAATATCTTCTAAGACTGTCAATGAGTAGCGGCTTTCCTCGTCTTCTTCGTAGATAAATTTGAAAGCATCTTCGGCGTTGGTTGTTTGAATAGCTCGATCTAATTTATTGTCAAACGGCTGGTTAGAAGCATCTTTCATGACCAATTCAAAGACACGATGAAGGTATGTTCCGTGATTTCTAGCATCAGGGTGAATGGTTTCAACCTCTTGTAAACCAAGCACATACTGTAAGAAATATTTGTACTGATTGTTATAGAAAGTTGTCACCGCTGATGAAGATAAATTAATCGGCTCATCACTTGGAAAACGCGTCTCAATCACTTCATCAGAAACTGGCTTGGTCTGCATATTGTCCTTAATAAGTGGCAATTCAATACCGTCATTTACCAGTTTTTTACGAAGATAACGTACAGCTACTGACCAGAAGGTCTGCTCTTCTTTGCTAAGCTCGCGTTCTTCTTCAATAGCTAAGCGATTAACCTCAATCACACGAGATAAGAGCGCTTTATAATTCCCAATGTCTTCAGCATCTGTCGACAAACGATTTCGTCCCTTAACCAAAACAGGCACACCAAAGCTAGCTAATTCCGCAAGATAAGAAGATTCCTTATCTTCTGACTCGTTAGCAATTTGTGGCAAACTGAGCACCAATTCTTCCGTCGCTGAATTAAACAATGACAAAGCAGCAAAATGATTTTTCTTAATATTTTCACGACTAATCATATCAAAACGTTGATTGTCAGCTGTTGTCTCATTAACCTTGGCACGTTCTTCATCTGAAATCAAGCTACGATTTTGCGCAATCTTTGGGAAATGCGACTGCGTCATGCCAAGTGCAAAGACAAATTTATTGGTATGTGGCTCAACCAAATCATAAGATTTTACAGAAACCACATCAACACTTGCTGGCACTACGCGGTACTGGGCAGCCAACATACCACTTCTTAAAAGAGCTAAAAATTCATCCAAAGACAATTTTTCTTGTCCAAAAATCGTTTGAAATTGCTCGAGAATGCCAGTAAATGTTCGCCAAACTTGCTCGTGCTTTTCCTGGTCATTTTCTGAGAAGGTAGCTACCATACGCTCTAAATTCTCAGGCAAAGAAATAGCACCCAAGAAAGTCATCAATTTTTCAAGCAGGCTTGAGCCAAACTGCTTTTGTGCCTTAAATAAACTTAGCAAAGGCGCTATGATTTGCTCGCGCATGCAATTAATATAAGCTAAGTGTTCTTCACCCTTGTAAGCAATCGTGAACTCCTTGCCAAATTTACTTTGTCCTTTAATATCAGCGTAAATCAGATATTGCTCAAAAAGGTCTAAATCATCTTGAGTGAAGGAACCATAAAGTCCTGTTTTCAAAAGATTAGCCACATCTTCCATACGAAAACGATAACGTTTCACGCGCTCCAAGGAATCAATAAAATGCACCAAAGGATGATCGCTCATCGACTCTGCTTTTCCAAAATAATAGGGAATTTCATATTTATCAAAAATTTTGCCGATTTGCAGACGATAGCTATCCACATCACCCAAAAGCACCAAAATATCTTTATAGCGATAGCCTTGGTGAAGTTTATGACGAATAGCCTTTGCCACATGCTCAACTTCTTCTTTTTGATTAATAACATCCCAGATAGCATAATGTTTCTTATCATCTTGCGTTAAGGTGATATCTGATGTTGTAAAGTCGTGCTTAGCTTCAAAGAGTTTTGACAACTTAGCAAATGCTTCTTGAGATTTTTGAGAACTCTCGACATACTCTGGCTGTGTTTGAAATTTAGCAGCCAAAGAATGCAAAAAATCCAAACTTGCCTGATAGACATTCCCAGTTGAAAATGTAGCCTTATAAGCCTTTTGACTACTGTAAGTTCCGATAATCACTTGAGCACATTTTTCCTCTAAAAGGCTGACTAAGTCTTCCTCTTCTGCTGAAAAACGAGTAAAGCCATCGATAACCAAAACAACATTTTCAAGCGCATCATCCAAATGACCCGATGCTACCTGTTTAACAAAAAATGCAATTTTTGATTGATTTTCATACTGGTTAGCTAACAAAATGTCATTAACTGCCAAAAAGATTTTCACCAAATCTTCTTGCTTCTCAGCCGTATGCAATTCTGTCAAATCAAGCACGGTCATGTTAGCCGTTTTTAATTCCTTATACAAATCAACCAATTGCTTGATGAAATTCGTATCTTGCTTTAAACGCCCGAAAACTTTCAAATCTGTATCAGAAAAATGAGACAGCGCACGATAAAAAATCATAGCTAAGCCATTGTCATCAATCGTTTCTTTGGTCTGAGGTTCATTTAAGACAAAATAGCGCGCCATTTGAGCAAAACGTGTAATGGTAATGGCAAAAGACGCTTGGTCAGGCAAAAGTTCCAAAACTGCCCTTTCTTTTTCAAAAGACAAAGAGTTTGGAGCGATGTAGAAAACACGCTTACCAGCTTTAGCCTCTTCCATCGCTTTTCTTGCCAAAATTTCAGTCATATCAAACTGAATATCTGTATATAATAATTTCATAATAATCCTTCGTCATGTCACTAGATAATCCTATTATACCAAATTCTGCTTTTGGTTTGGCCTTTTGATAAACAAGAAACCACCACTACTTTCGTA
>NZ_DBPA01000002.1:0-5275 GCF_002300045.1 Streptococcus sp. UBA632
TAACTTCATTTTAGAACTTTCCACTATGGATTTTTCCTTTATTACAGGGCTTTTATTACCACCTCGTTTTGAAAAAATATTATAAAAATGTTATAATATTATGATAACAAAGGAGTTTAATTAAGAAAGGAATAAATCATGTTCAGTATCAAAAAGTATTTCGTGGCAGTTGCCCTGCTTATCGCTTCGATGATAGGCGCGGTGCAAGTGCAGGCTGCTGGACAATCTGTTCAAGATGTTATTGATGAAACTTATGTGCAACCGCAATATGTTTTAGGCTATTCTTTATCAGATAAGCAGCGTTCGCAAACCTTGGCTTTGTTGAATTACAATGAGTCAAAAGACACCAACATCAAAACCATTTCAACAAGCGCCTATGCCAAAATTATGAATGTCGCGGATGACCCAAGCTTGCAGTTGTATTCTTCGGTTAAAATCCAAAAACTAGGCGCTTCTGAAGTCCTTACGGTCAACATTGTCACACCTGAAAACATCACAAAAGTGACCAAGGATATGTACCGTAATGCTGCGGTAACCTTAGGCATTGAGCACGCTTCTATCGAAGTGGCGTCACCTATCGCGGTAACTGGTGAATCTGCCTTAGCAGGTATTTATTACTCACTCGAAGAAAATGGGGCAACGATTTCAGACGAAAGCAAAGAACTTGCCCAAGAAGAATTGGACACCTTAGCCACTATCAATTCTGAAAACGAAGGAAACAGTGGTTACAGTGCCGACCAGCTAAATGTGGCACTTGCTGATATCAAATCAGCCGTAGCAGACGCAGGCGAAGGGGCTTCTAAAGAAGATATTCAAAAAATTGTCGATGAAACCCTCAGCAACTACAAGCTGCAAAATGTGCTTTCAAATAACCAAGTCAACCTCATCGTGAATTACGCGGTTAATTTATCAAAATCAGATGTGGTTAATAGCAAGAGCTTCCGTTCAACCCTAGCTTCACTTAAAAACAGTATTGTCGAACAATCAAAATCAACCTTTAAAGGTATGAATTTGAACTTTAATGCGGCAGATACGTTACAATCAAGCCAAAACTTTTTAGTGAGAATGTGGAATGCTATCGTGAACTTCTTTAAACAGTTATTTAGCAATTTTGGTGCTTAATGAATAACCCTTGCAGGTGTCTGCGAGGGATTTTGTATGCAAAAAAAGAGAGAAAGTTCCTCTCTTTTGTCTTATTTGACGAAGTTGTTGATTTCAGCTTCGATGTTAGCAATTTTAGCTTCTGCATCAGCCAAGTCAGTTCCAACTGTCGCGATGTAGAATTTGATTTTTGGTTCTGTACCTGAAGGGCGAACTGCAATCCAAGAATCATCAGCAAGAGTGTATTTCAACACGTTGCTTGGTGGCGTTGTCAAAGCTGTCACGCTACCGTCAGCAGTAGTAGCTGTTTGCGCCAAGAAATCTTCTGTTTTGGCAATAGCTGTTTCGTTGAATGCCACTGGAGCGTTGTTGCGGAATTTATCCATGATTTTCTTGATTTCGGCAGCACCGTCAACACCGCTAAGGGTAACAGAAATAGTTTTTTCAGCGAAGTAGCCGTATTCTTTGTAGATTTCTTCGATACCATCAGCAAGTGTCAAACCACGTGAACGGTAGTAAGCGGCAATTTCAGCCACGATAAGAACGGCTTGGATAGCATCTTTATCACGTACAAATGGTTTGATAAGATAACCAAAGCTTTCTTCAAAACCAAACATGTAAGTGTGGTTGCGTTTTTCTTCAAATTCTTGAATTTTCTCAGCGATGAATTTGAAACCAGTCAAGACGTTAAACATTGTTGCACCGTAGCTTTCAGCGATTTTTGTCACCAATTCAGTTGAAACGATTGATTTAGCTAGGGCTGCATTTTCTGGTAATGTACCAGCTGATTTGTGGGCTTCAAGAATGTATTTAGCGATAATAGCACCGATTTGGTTACCAGAAAGGTTGCGGTAAGAACCGTCTGCTTGACGAATTTCAACACCAAGACGATCAGCATCAGGGTCAGTGGCAACAAGCACGTCAGCATCGACCTTGCGGCCAAGTTCTTCTGCAAGAGCAAAGGCTTCTTGGTTTTCTGGGTTTGGTGATTTAACGGTAGAAAAATCAGGGTCTGGAACAGCTTGAGCTTCAACGA
Organism: Streptococcus sp. UBA632; assembly: GCF_002300045.1. NCBI lineage: Bacteria > Bacillati > Bacillota > Bacilli > Lactobacillales > Streptococcaceae > Streptococcus > Streptococcus sp. UBA632. Next base: position 2,138 of record NZ_DBPA01000002.1, read on the forward strand.
CTTGAACTGAGTCAAAACCAGCTTGAGCAAGGGCACGACGTGCCAACATTTCACCAGTACCGTGAAGTGGTGTGTAGACAATCTTCATGTCTTTACCGTATTCATCAATCAAGTCTTGGTTGATGTTCACGTCTTTAACTTCTTTAAGGTATTCTGCATCAACCGATTCACCGATAACTTCAATCAAGCCAGAAGCTTTGCTTTCTTCAAGGTCAGCCAAAGCAATGGTGAATGGGTCTTCAATAGTACGGATAAAGTCAGTCAAAGCATCAGCATCAGCTGGTGGCATTTGCCCACCATCTTCACCATAAACTTTGTAACCGTTAAATGGTGCAGGGTTGTGGCTGGCAGTAATCATGATACCAGCAAATGTGCCTAAATGACGAACGGCAAATGATAATTCAGGGGTTGGACGTAATGATTCAAACACATAGCTTTTAATGCCGTGTTGGGCTAAAACTTGTGCTGATTCAAAGGCAAATTCAGGTGAGAAGTGACGAGAATCGTAAGCAATAGCTACACCGCGTTTTTTAGCCTCGTCGCCTTTTGTTTCAATCAATTTTGCCAATCCTTCAGTTGCTTGGCGAACAACGTAGATGTTGATGCGGTTTGTACCAGCACCGATGTATCCACGCATACCAGCCGTACCAAACTCAAGGTTGGTGTAAAAGGCATCCTCTTTGGTTTTTTCATCCATTTGGAGCAATTCCTGACGAAGATAGTCAGGGAGTTGTTCAAAGTTTAACCATTTTTCATAATTTTGACTATAAGACATAAGTAGAACTCCTTTATTTGTTCGTCTAAACGCTTACATTATATCATGTTGTTAGGGAATTATCTAGTGCAAATTGAAGAATCCTTTGTAAAATCCCTAAAAATAGCCTGTAAATTTTCAAAAAATGGGAGCCAATTTGCTTAAAGGAGAACTTTCTTTTTGCTTAAAAAAATAGTATAATAGAAGCACTATAATTTTTAGAAAATTTCGAGAATAGCTATTACAACTATTTTCACAGGAAGAGGTATTGAAATGGGCTATACAGTCGCTGTCGTTGGTGCCACAGGTGCCGTTGGAACTCGCATGATTCAACAATTGGAACAATCAACACTCCCGATTGACAAGGTGCGTCTTTTGTCATCTTCTCGTTCTGCTGGTAAGGTTTTGCAGTACAAGGGGCAGGATGTGACGGTTGAATTGACCACTGAAGAGTCATTTGAAGGCGTTGATATTGCTCTTTTCTCAGCAGGTGGTTCAGTGTCAGCTAAATTTGCTCCTTATGCGGTAAAAGCTGGAGCAGTGGTCGTTGATAACACGTCTTATTTCCGTCAAAATCCAGATGTGCCTTTGGTTGTTCCTGAAGTTAATGCGCACGCGCTAGATGACCACAACGGAATCATTGCCTGCCCAAACTGTTCAACCATTCAAATGATGGTTGCTTTGGAACCTATTCGCCAAAAATGGGGCTTGAGCCGTGTTATTGTATCAACTTACCAAGCTGTTTCAGGTGCGGGCCAATCGGCTATTAATGAAACCCTTCGTGAAATCAAGGAAGTGGTGAACGACGGTGTTGAACCAAAAGACCTCCGCGCTGACATTTTGCCATGCGGTGGGGACAAAAAACACTTCCCAATTGCCTTTAATGCCTTGGCACAAATCGATGTGTTCACAGACAACGATTACACTTATGAAGAAATGAAAATGACCAAGGAAACTAAGAAAATCATGGAAGAGCCAGAACTTCCTGTTTCTGCGACTTGTGTGCGTGTGCCTGTGCTTTATTCACATTCAGAATCTGTTTACATTGAAACCAAAGAAGTGGCACCGATTGATGAGGTGAAAGCGGCTATCTCAGCCTTCCCAGGTGCTGTGCTTGAAGATGATGTGGCTAACCAAGTTTATCCACAAGCGGCTAATGCAGTTGGTAAACGCGAAACCTTCGTTGGTCGTATTCGCAAGGACTTGGATGTTGCCAATGGTATTCATATGTGGGTGGTTTCAGATAACCTCCTCAAAGGTGCTGCTTGGAACTCAGTTCAAATTGCAGAAACCCTTCACGAACGTGGTCTTGTCCGCCCAACAAAAGAATTAAAATTTGAACTAAAATAAGCCAAGCAAACACAAACAGGAACATTAGAGGACAAAAAGGATAGGAGATAAGGATGGCTATTGAAGATTTAAAAGACGTTAAAATCATTACGGCGATGATCACCCCTTTCAGTGCAGACGGTTCTATTAACTTTGGGGCATTGCCAAAATTGGTGGAGCATTTGCTGGCTCACCACACAGATGCACTTTTACTAGCAGGAACAACAGCAGAAAGTCCAACATTGACCCACGATGAAGAGTTGGAGTTGTTTGCAGCAGTTCAAAAAATCGTCAACGGTCGTGTGCCACTGATTGCTGGTATCGGAACAAACGACACGCGCGACTCCATTGAATTTGCTCGTGAAGTAGCGGTCTTTGGAGGCTTTGCGGCTGGTTTAGCCATCGTTCCTTATTACAATAAGCCATCGCAAGAAGGCATGTATCAGCACTTTAAAGCCATTGCTGATGCCAGCGATTTGCCAATCATTATCTACAATATCCCAGGTCGTGTAGTGGTTGAAATGACTCCTGAAACCATGCTGCGTTTGGCTGAACACCCTAACATTATTGGGGTTAAAGAATGTACCAGCCTAGCCAATATGGCTTACTTGATTGAACACAAACCTAAGAATTTCTTGGTTTACACAGGTGAAGACGGTGATGCTTTCCATGCCATGAATCTTGGGGCAGACGGTGTGATTTCGGTTGCTTCTCACGTTAATGGTGATGAGATGCACGACATGCTGACAGCTATCGAAAACAGTGACATTAAAAAAGCGGCTGCCATCCAACGCCAATTCATTCCGAAAGTGAATGCCTTGTTCTCTTACCCAAGTCCTGCGCCTGTTAAGGCTGTGCTTAATTACCTTGGCTTTGAAACAGGTCCGCTACGCTTGCCATTGGTTCCATGTCCACCAGAAGATGCCAAACGTATCATTGACGTTGTTATTGACGGTGATATTGAAGCCACTAAAGAAACCGTCACAGGTGTTTTGCGACCAGATTATTAATCAAAACAAAAGTAGCAAAGTTTTTGAACTGCACCCCAAAAATTA
>NZ_DBPA01000062.1:0-567 GCF_002300045.1 Streptococcus sp. UBA632
CACCACGATAACCAAGTCTAGTTGTTCAGAACGGTTGAGGTACTTGTCCTTTTTACGAGCCAAACGGTCATTGAGATCTGCATTGTAAGCCTTGAGCGTATCCAGCTTAAAGTGCGTGTCAAACATGGCATTGTAATCTTCCAAACTTTTTGCCATGTGGGCTTGATTGCTCATCGACTCTTCATCATTTTCCGTCACCGAGTAAGTAATAGCCACTTTTGGAAAATCAGGCAAGACACGCTTGGTTCTTTCCGAAATTTTCAAAGAAGTCTTGCCTTCTTTGACCTTTTGGATCAAGTCATAGTAGGCTTGCGCACGCGCGATGGATTTGACCGTCAAAAGCCCCTCATAAGTCATACCAAGCCCATTGTTAAAACCGAGCTTGCGGTTTGATTTATTGAAAATAGACTCCAAAACCGCCAACATGTGCTCTTCATTGTCATAGTAGTCTTCTTGAATATCGTCCTCGTCCATGTCAGGCATGGTGGTCTGGTACTCCACTTGGAAACCAAGCACCGCGCGGTCGTGGATAGCATTTTCAACGGTGTAACGGTGCAAACACTGACC
>NZ_DBPA01000062.1:611-3880 GCF_002300045.1 Streptococcus sp. UBA632
TCCCCTTTTTGTTCACGCTTATTTTCCTCAAAAATCGGTGTCCCTGTGAAACCATACCAGAGCGAATTGACAAAGAAACGCTCCAAAATGCGTTGACGCTCAGGCGTTACGGCGCGGTGACACTCATCAACCACAAAGGCAAGCTCAAGGTTTTTGATGCGATTGTATTGGCGAGCGTGACGCCCTTCCTCAAACTGACGCAACATGGCATTGAGTTTTTGGATAGTGGTCACCACCACGCGCCTTTCCTCAGAAGCCAGATTTTTAACCAATTCTCTGGTATCATCAGTCTCATCGACATCAATCATGTCATTGGCTGCATAAGACGCAAAGGCTGCTGTGGTTTGTTGGTCCAAGTCCGTGCGGTCAATGACAAAAATGGTCTTTTGAATGCGTGGAATCTGCAAAAGATTGCGTGCCACCTTATAGCTGGTCAGGGTCTTCCCTGAACCCGTCGTGTGCCAGATAAATCCTGATTGTCGGTTATTACTTGCTTTTTGAATGGCTTGTATAGCATGCACCTGATAAGGACGCAAGAGGATAATCGCTTTCTTATCATCGTCAATGACAGAGTACTGCATGACCATCTGGTGGGCCATTGGGATAGAGAGCACGTTTTTAGCAAAGTCTGTTAGATGTGGTTGAGCCTCGTTTTCTTCATTCACCCACTTGGTCAAAAAGCGCTCATTGAGTTTGTTGGACTTGGCTGCTGCGATGTAGCGGGTTTCATTGATATTTGACACAACAAACATTTGCAAACATGAGTAAATACCTCTGAATTGCCCTTCTTGTTCGTATTTTTTGATTTGACGAAAGGCGTCCATATAAGGGTGAAAACGGTTTTTTAGCTCAATCTGAATCATGGGCAGACCGTTGATGAGCAAGGTCACGTCTAGCCGACGTTCTCTGACTGCATCTCCCTTAGAGATGAGTTGATTAGCCACTTCATAATCAGGTTTGACTTGGTTAACGACTTCGTAGCTTGATTTGCCACCAGCGATATTGTCACGCCAAACAACATTGAGACGAATGCTGCCAAGTGTGGCATCTTCACGTTGCACTTGTACTTTAGCAATGCCATTTTCACCTGCCAGCCATTTGGCCGCCTCGTAGAAATTCACGAATTGCAGCTGGTTTTTAATCTGGCGCTTTTCTTGGTCGGTCAAAGGGTGGTCCCCCAAGACAGATACATTGTTAGCTTGCAATTTTTCAAAGAAATTGTCCCAAAGATCAGCCTCGGTATTGAGCTCAGGTCGGTAAACCCACTGACTTTCTCCCATCACCAATTGGCGGATCAATTCGTCTTCTAGTTGACTTTCTTTTTTGATAGCCGTTGGTGGAGTGATAGGTTTTGGAGTTGGTTTAGATTCTTGCACGACTTCTGCCACGAGCTTCTCTTTTGGCATCATCCTCAAGCTAATGTCAAAATCTTTCAAGTCTACTTCATTGGCCTCTTGCACAAGTTTCAACAAATGATTGGCAAAGCCTTTTAGGGTTTGCTCGGCATTTTTGGCACGTACATCGGCACCCTTGTAGTAATCAGGGTGTTGCTTGATCGCAAGATAGCCGTCCAAAACATCGTTTAAACGTTTGGTTTCCACATCATAGACGGCCGCCATTTCTGAGGTATTGTCTTGTTTTTTGTATTTGTCAAACAAGGCTTCTTGGTAGTTTTTGATGTCTTGATAAGTCCCTAGCATGTGTGGGGCGTATTCTTGTATCAGGACCAAACGAGGATCGCTTTTGCTAAACATAGAGCCCTCCTTCTTGCATGAAGCCAAAAAACCTGCCATTTCTGACAAGTTCTTTATTTACTAATTGGCTGGGATTTTGAGCCATTTTTCATATTCTCCTTGAACCTAGTGTAATGATTTTATTTTATCATATTTTCAACCATTTTCAAATCACATCACTAGTCCTCTTTAACGGGCTTTTGCTCTTTTAGAGACTCAAATTTAGCACGCATGGTAGGATTCTTGCGGGTTAATTTTTTGACGGAAACATCATCTAGTTTGTTATTGGCAAGGCGGAGCTGATTTTCACTGGTCGTCAAGAAGCGTTTGACCTCCTCCATACGGCGAATAGACTTGTCGATTTCGTCAATAGCCTTTTGGAAATTGGTGCTGGCGGAATTGTAATTTTTGGCAAAGGCTTGCTTGAAAGTTTCAAGGTCATCTTCAAAATGCGTGATGTCGATGTGTTGCTCACGAACCAAGGCCAACTCTTGCTTGTACTTGAGCGAATTAAGCGCCGCATTACGCAAAATCCCAATCAACTGAATAAAGAGTTGCGGACGAACGACATACATTTTTTCGTACTCGTGGCTGACATCCACAATCCCCGTGTTGAAATAATCATTGTCCGCTTCCAGCATGCTGACCAAAACGGCATACTCGCATTTTTTCTCTCTGCGGTCCTTGTCCAATTCCTTGTAGAAATCCTTGTTCTTGTGCTTGGTCTTGGTTTCATCCGCTTCGTTTTTCATCTCGAACATGATAGATAGTATTTCAATACCATTCTCGTCTGTTTCGCGGTAAATGAAATCCCCTTTGGAACGGCTGCCTGATGATACCTCATTGTCCTTGCCAAAGGTAGCATTTGGAAAGGCAATAGCGCGCACCTTGTTGAATTCTGTTTCGGCATAGACTTCCAAGCTTTCTCCGATAGCCTTGGTGGATTGTTGCGCTTTGAAATTCTTGTAAAATTCGACCTGCTCATTGGCTGCCTTGAGTTGGGCTTCGTAGTCACTTTTGACTGAGGCAAGCGACAACTCCGCTTCTTTTTCTTGTAAGGCTAATTGGGACTGGGCTTCGTCACGTTCTTTTTCGACAGACGCCACCGCCTCCACCAAACTGGTCTTGTTTTCCAAAGCCAAACGTTCCAACTGGTTTTTCAAGTCCAGCACTTCTTTGTCTTTTTCATTTAGGGCTTGGGTTAATTCCAAATCCTTGACCGAAGTAACATTTTCTAATTGTGCCTTCAGATCTGCAACTTCCTTGTCTTTCTCGCTCAAAGATTGTTTCAACTCGAGGTCTTTGACTGAGGCGACATTGTCCAATTGGGCTTTTAAGGCTGCGATTTCTTGCTCTTTTTCATTTAGGGCTTGGGTTAATTCCAAATCCTTGACCGAAGTAACATTTTCTAATTGTGCCTTCAGATCTGCAACTTCCTTGTCTTTCTCGCTCAAAGATTGTTTCAACTCGAGGTCTTTGACTGAGGCGACATTGTCCAATTGGGCTTTTAAGGCTGCGATTTCTTGCTCTTTTTCA
>NZ_DBPA01000012.1:0-1055 GCF_002300045.1 Streptococcus sp. UBA632
TTCATGTCTTGCCCACCAATATCCAAAATAAAATCAACGCCAGGGTTAAAGTAATTGGCAGCCTTGAAATGAGCCACGGTTTCCACTTCACCATAATCCACGTGCAGCGCTGCTTGAATGAGTTTTTCGCCGTAACCTGTCACGCAAGAGCGCGCGATATAGGCTTCCTGTGGCAATTGGTGGTAAACTTCTTTCAAAATGGCAATGACATTTTCCAGCGGTTGTCCTTGGTTATTGCCGTAATGTTGGAACAAAATAGCGCCGTCAGGGTCAGTCAACACCACTTTTGAAGTGGTCGAACCTGCGTCAATGCCCAGAAAAACAGGCCCAGAAGCTTGGGCAATGTCTTTGTAGGTCACGCTGGCTTGGTTGTGACGTGCTCGCCAAGCGTCCAATTCGGCTTGGTCTTTAAAGAGCACATCCAAGGTATTTTTAGGGACCAAGGCTTGTGAACTGTTGGTCTTGAGGTTGTTAATGATTTCTGACAAGGCTAATTGAGCTTGTTCTTCGTCTAAGGCAGCTCCCATTGCCACAAATAGTTGTGGGTGTTCAGGGAAAATCACATTTTCTGGCTTAATATCAAGCGTTTCGATGAAACGTTGACGCAATTCGCTCATAAAGAACAAAGGTCCACCAAGAAAGGCAACATTCCCTGTGATTTTACGTCCTGATGCTAATCCAGCGATGGTTTGATTGACCACGGCTTGGAAAATAGAGGCTGCAATGTCCTCTTTGCGTGCGCCCTCGTTAATCAAAGGTTGAACGTCAGTTTTAGCAAAAACCCCGCAACGACTGGCAATAGGGTAAATGGTTTCGTACCCCTTGGCCAGTTCATTAACCCCATTGGCATCTGTTTTCAAGAGTTCTGCCATTTGGTCAATAAAGGCACCTGTTCCACCAGCACACGTACCGTTCATGCGTTGTTCAAGAGCGTCCCCAAAGAAGGTCATTTTGGCATCTTCACCGCCTAGCTCAATGACCACATCCGTTTCAGGAATAAAATGCTCAACGGTTGTTGTGGCCGCTATAACTTCTTGTACAAATGGAATTTTGGC
>NZ_DBPA01000012.1:1064-2248 GCF_002300045.1 Streptococcus sp. UBA632
ACATCTGCCAATCCCATGCCCCCAGAACCTGTGATGGCAATACTGACCGTTTGGTCGCCAATTTCTGAAATGGCATCGTTTAAGACCTTAATGGTTGCTGTTTTGACATCTGAAAAATGCCGTTCATAACGTGAAAAGACGAGCTTTTCATGATCATCGAAAATCACAACTTTAACCGTTGTCGATCCGACATCTATACCTGCTTTATACATATTCCAGTATCCTCGATTAGTGATTTAGACTTTGTTTTGCCTTTTTCTTTTACATAGGATAAGAAAAACAGATAGGCTTAACAACATTCTGTTGTTTATTCAACAAAGTGTCTGCTATAATACTATTATAAAATAGTCCTAATAAAATACAATCGTTAATTTTGATGGTTATGTTGTTTAAACAACACAAGGTGCTAAAACTGTTGATTATCTTGGAGGAAGACGGATGAAATTTACAGATATTCGCTATTTAAGAACCGAGAAGTTGATTTTTGATGCCTTTGCAAAACTTTTGAGTGAGAAATCTTATGAAAAGATTACGATTCAAGACATTGCGGATGAGGCTATGATTAACCGCGCCACTTTTTATGCCCACTATGCTGACAAAGACGAGCTTCGTGATGGGATTCAACAACAAATTGTGGACCAAATGTCAGATATGATTGAGGCAGCACAAATCGCCAAAGGTGACACAGTCAAGCTCAAACGTGCCGAAAAACTCTTGGCAGACTTTTACCGAGGACTTGAAAAAAATCCATCGATTGCTAAAATTGTCTTGCGTAGTATTTCCCAAGAAGTCATGCAAGAACAATTTGGAAGCTTGATGCATGACAAGTACGACCATTTACTGGCCAAGCTAAATGTGACGGAATCAGGCAAGCAAGTTCCAACAGAGTTTGTGGTGGCTTATTTGACCAGTATTTTCACAGGGACTTTGCTGTGGTGGATTAAGTCAGATTTTGCCATGCCAGCAAAGGAATTGTCACGTTTGGTTTTGACCCTGATTAGCAATGGTCATTTGACGGTAATGGGGGTTATCATTGACCGTGACGATTGTGACTAAGAGCTTGTGAGAGCAACAAAGAAAGAGGGTAATTATGAAAAATGACAATAGGGTTCGTGATGCTATTGACCATCGCTTATACCCAGTAGCAGAAGGTAGCTTTTTATCTGAAATGGACACGCGTTTGC
>NZ_DBPA01000012.1:2272-3411 GCF_002300045.1 Streptococcus sp. UBA632
CCACCTTCTCAGACAAAGTCATCCTGATCTGCAAGACGGTGATTTTATCAGTTATAAACAGCTGACGCCTTATCGAATGCAGCTTTTAGAGGAAATTATCGACCAAGCCAACTGTAAAAATGAGTTCATTCGTGAGGCGGTTCACGGGGTGGCAAATGATGAAAATTACGCTGCCTTGGATATCCAAGACCAATTGGATAAGAAAATTACTTTTGGACAAAAAATCGCGGACGACGTGGCTCGGTTTGGGGGTTCTTGGACCTTTATCATTTCCTTTATCGTCTTTATGGCAGTTTGGATGCTAATCAATATCATTCAACCGTTTGGGATTGCTTTTGACAAATACCCATTTATCTTGCTTAATCTCGCCCTATCAACTATCGCAGCCATTCAAGCCCCTTTGATTATGATGAGCCAAAACCGTGCCTCAGATTATGACCGCTTGCAAGCCAAAAACGACTACAATGTCAACAAGGTGTCTGAAGAAGAAATCCGATTTTTGCACAAAAAATTGGACCACTTGGTGCAACAAGACCAGTCAGATTTACTGGAAATTCAAAAATTGCAAACCGAAATGCTGGCCTCAGTCACCAATCAGGTAGTGGATTTGAAAGAGCAAAACCAAATCTTGCGAGAAGAAATCGCTAAATTACAAAAAGCAACCGAGAAGAAGTAGGAACATTTAGCGTGCAGACTGGCTTAAATTTGTTATAATAAAAGCAACAGAATCAGGGGAGAAGGACTATGTCTGATAAAACTATTCATTTAGTCATTGTAACTGGGATGAGTGGCGCTGGAAAAACAGTTGCCATTCAATCCTTTGAAGATTTAGGGTATTTTACGATTGATAATATGCCCCCTGCCTTAGTGCCTAAGTTTATTGAATTGGTGGAACAATCAAGCGACAATAACCGCGTGGCACTTGTGGTGGATATGCGTAGCAGGCTCTTTTTTAACGAAATCAATTCTGTCTTAGACCAAATTGATGCCAGTCCCAATATTGACGTAAAAATCTTGTTCTTAGATGCCACAGATGGTGAATTGGTATCACGTTACAAGGAAACGCGTCGTAGCCACCCACTAGCAGCGGATGGCCGCATTTTGGACGGGATTAAATTGGAGCGTGAGTTGCTAGCACC
>NZ_DBPA01000012.1:3458-4057 GCF_002300045.1 Streptococcus sp. UBA632
TTGACCCCACGCCAGTTGCGCAAAACCATTTCTGAGCAATTTTCAAGTGAGCAAAACCAAGCTTCTTTCCATATTGAAGTGATGAGCTTTGGTTTCAAATACAGCCTGCCTTTGGATGCGGATTTGGTTTTTGACGTACGTTTCTTGCCAAATCCCTACTACAAACCAGAATTGCGTAACTTAACCGGATTGGACAAGGATGTCTATGATTACGTTATGGACCACGAGGAATCCGAAGCCTTTTACCAACATTTGATTGGCCTTTTAAAACCAATCCTACCAGGCTACCAAAAAGAAGGCAAATCAGTCTTAACCATTGCGATTGGTTGTACAGGAGGTCAACACCGTAGCGTTGCCTTTGCCCATCGCCTAGCAGAAGACTTGAAAACAGACTGGGTGGTCAATGAAACCCACCGTGATAAAAATCGTCGTAAGGAGACTGTTAATCGTTCATGAGAAAACCGAAGGTTACTGTTATTGGAGGCGGAACGGGGATACCTATCATTTTAAATAGTTTAAGGCACGAAGAGGTGGATATCACTGCTATTGTAACGGTTGCAGACGACGGTGGCAGTTCAGGAAAATTGCGTTCGGTGATG
>NZ_DBPA01000012.1:4072-6140 GCF_002300045.1 Streptococcus sp. UBA632
AATTGACCCCACCAGGTGACTTGCGCAATGTGCTAGTTGCCATGAGTGATATGCCTAAATTTTACGAAAAAGTCTTTCAGTACCGGTTTGCAGATAGCGACGGTGCTTTGGCAGGACACCCTTTGGGCAATCTGATTATTTCAGGAATTGCTGAAATGCAAGGCTCAACCTACAATGCCATGCAATTGTTAACCAAGTTCTTTCACGTTACAGGCAAGATTTACCCTGCAAGTGAGAACCCTTTGACCCTGCATGCGGTTTTCAAAGACGGTCATGAGGTGACTGGGGAGAGCTACATTGCTGACTACAAGGGCATGATTGACCATGTTTATGTGACCAATACCTACAACAACGAAGAGCCAACTGCCAGCCGTAAAGTAGTCGAAACCATTTTAAACAGTGATATGATTGTGCTGGGGCCAGGTTCTCTCTTTACTTCGATTTTGCCTAACTTGGTTATCCCAGAAATCAAGCAAGCTCTGCTGGATACGTCTGCTGAGGTGGCTTATGTGTGTAATATCATGACACAATACGGCGAAACCGAGCATTTTACCGATGCCAACCACGTGGAAGTCTTGAACCGTCACTTAGGACAAGATGCCATTGACACCGTTTTGGTGAATATCCAAGAAGTGCCGCAGGATTACATGAATTCCAACCAATTTGACGAGTATCTGGTTCAGGTGGAGCATGATTTTAAAGGACTACGCCAGCAAGTGAAACGTGTGATTTCATCGGATTTTCTTCGTTTGGAAAATGGCGGTGCTTTTCACAATGGGGACTATGTGGTGCGAGAATTGATGAACCTATTGAGGTCAAAAGAAAGATGAGTTTTACAGTAAAAGTCAAAGAAGAATTGATTAACCAATCGCGGTTTGACAAGAGCGAATTATCAGCCATCATCAAAATGTCAGGGAGTTTGGGGTTAAATGGCAACCGTTTGACTCTGTCTATCACTACTGAAAATGCCAAAATTGCTCGCCACATCTATGCTTTGATAGAAACCCTCTACAAGGTTCAGCCAGAAATTCGTTACCACCAAAAGACTAACTTACGCAAAAATCGTGTTTACCATGTCTTTGTCGCGACGGACGTCAAAGACATTTTAAATGATTTGCAGTTGGCAGATTCCTTTTTTGGTATCGAAACAGGTATTAATCCCTTGATTTTAGAAGATGATGACAAGGGACGGGCTTATTTACGAGGGGCCTTTTTGGCGACAGGAACCATTCGGGACCCAGAATCAGGCAAGTACCAGTTGGAAATTTTTTCCGTTTACCAAGACCACGCGGAAGACTTAGCTAATCTCATGCGAAAATTCATCTTGGATGCCAAGGTCATCGAGCACAAGAGTGGTGCAGTGACGTATCTGCAAAAGGCTGAAGATATCATGGATTTTCTCTTGATTATCGGTGCGGTAGATTCCAAGGATGTGTTTGAAGAAGTGAAAATCATGCGTGAAACTCGCAACGATGTTAACCGTGCCAACAACGCTGAAACGGCCAATATTGCCAAAACCGTGATGGCCAGCATGAAAACTATTAACAATATCATCACCATCATGGATACCGTTGGTCTGGATACCTTGCCAATTGAATTGCAACAAGTGGCTAAAATCAGAGTGGCTCACCCTGATTATTCGCTGCAGCAAATTGCTGACACCTTGGGCAACGGATTAACCAAGAGCGGCGTCAATCACCGTTTGCGTAAAATCAATAAATTAGCAGAAAGTTTATCATAATTAGGAGGAAGATGACTTATGTCATGTACAACGATTTTAGTAGGAAAAGACGCTTCTTATGATGGCTCAACCATCATTGCGCGAACTGAAGACTCACAAAGTGGCGAATTTACCCCAAAACAATTTATCGTGGTGAAACCTGAGGACCAACCTCGCCACTACAAATCAGTTTTGTCATCATTTGAGATTGATTTGCCTGACAATCCCATGCGTTATACTTCTGTGCCAGATGCCTTGCGCAAGGACGGGATTTGGGGAGAAGCAGGTATCAACGAAGCCAATGTTGCCATGAGCGAAACTGAAACCATCACGACCAATGCGCGTGTT
>NZ_DBPA01000012.1:6160-6471 GCF_002300045.1 Streptococcus sp. UBA632
TAGGAGCTGATCCGCTCGTTGCATCAGGAATTGGTGAAGAAGATATGCTGACTTTGGTATTACCTTATGTTCGCACAGCGCGTGAAGGGGTAAAACGCCTTGGTGAAATTCTTGAAACCTATGGAACTTACGAGTCAAACGGCGTGGCCTTTTCAGATGTCGATGAAATCTGGTGGCTAGAAACCGTTGGAGGACACCACTGGATTGCCCGTCGTGTGCCAGATGATTGTTACGTGACCAATCCTAACCAACTAGGTATTGACCATTTTGAATTTAACAATCCAGACGAATATATGTATTCAACTGGTTTG
>NZ_DBPA01000012.1:6479-8925 GCF_002300045.1 Streptococcus sp. UBA632
GTGATTTTATTGAGGATAACAACCTTGATTTGACTTATTCAAATGAGCATTTCAACCCACGTTATGCCTTTGGTAGCCAACGTGACAAAGACCGTCACTACAACACTCCACGCGCTTGGGCTATGCAACGTTTCTTAAACCCTGAAATCAAACAAGACCCTCGCAGTTTCTTCATTCCTTGGGCACAAAAACCTTATCGCAAAATCACTATCGAAGACGTCAAATACGTGCTTAGCAACCATTATCAAGATACGGAATTTGACCCTTACGGACCAGAAGGCAATAAGGTAACCCAACGTGCCTTCCGTACCATTGGTATCAATCGTACCAGTCAAACCGCTATTCTTCAATTGCGCCCTGACAAACCACATGACACCACTGGTATTCAGTGGCTGGCCTATGGCTCAATGCCATTTGGTACAATGGTGCCGTTCTTTACTCAAATTTCAACAACACCAGCCTACTTTTCCAATACAGGTGCCAACGTGTCAACGGATTCCTTCTACTGGGCAAACCGTTTGATTGCTGCCATTGCTGACCCGCATTTCCACCAACACGAAGGGGATATCGAAGCCTACGTTGAAAGCACAATGGCGGCTGGTCATGCTCGCATTGGTCGTGTCGATGCTGCTTTGGCTAGAGGCGAAAAAGTAGATTTTGACGCTGAAAACCAAGCCATGAGTGATGACGTACAGCAACAAACCCAAGACTTGTTGAATAAGGTTCTTTTTGATGCAAGTAACTTGATGACCAATCATTTTTCAGTTAGTGACTAATATTAAACTAGTAAATCCTTTGGGAGCCAGTCTCCCAAAGGATTTTTTGCTATTTTGAAAAGAAAACCTTGCAAAAACGGGAGAATATGGTATACTTAACCAGTAAAATATTAACCAGTTAATAAAAGGAGTGTTATGAAAAGACTGTTTGTAACGATTGTCGCAGGTGTTGCCTTGCTTTTACTTTGCTTGACAGGAGCCAACAAGCCTGTCGCTGCAGATGATAAAATCAGCGTGGTAACCACTTTCTACCCAGTGTATGAATTTACCAAGGCGGTCACAGGTGACACAGCTGATGTTACTATGTTGGTAAAAGCAGGAACGGAACCCCATGATTTTGAGCCATCAACCAAAAATATTGCCACTATTTCAGATGCTGATGTTTTTGTTTATCTAGATGACAATATGGAAACCTGGGTGGATAGCGTGGTATCTTCTGTCAAAGCCCCACAATTGACCGTAGTGAAAGCAACAGGTGATATGTTGCTCTTGGCTGGCACGACTGAGGAGGAAGAAGAAGGGGAAAGCCACGAAGGGCACTCTCATGCCTACGATCCCCATGTCTGGTTGTCGCCCAAGCGTGCAATGATGTTGGTGGAAAATATCCGAGATGCCTTTATCGCCAAATACCCTGATAAAGCTGAAGTTTTTACCAATAATGCAGCAGCCTACCTAACAGAACTAAGTGACCTTGACGCTTTGTACACGGATAAATTGTCCCAAGCCAAGCAAAAAAGCTTCGTCACTCAGCACGCAGCCTTTGGCTACTTGGCTTTAGATTATGGTTTGACGCAAATTCCGATTACAGGTATTTCAGCAGATAGCGAACCGTCAGCCAAACGTTTGGTTAATCTGGCTAAATATGTCCAAAAATACGATATCCGCTATATTTATTTTGAAAAAAATGCCTCAAGTAAGGTAGCAGAAACCTTGGCGGATGAAACAGGTGTTAAGACCGCTGTCCTCAATCCCATTGAAAGTTTGACCAGCAAAGAGATGAAATCAGGCGAGAATTACATTAGTGAGATGAAAGCCAATCTCAAGGCTCTGGAATTGACGACAGATGTTGCTGGTAAGACCATTAAAGCAGAAGAGGACACCGGCAAAACCGTAGAAAACGGCTATTTTAAAGACAAAGATATCACCGACCGTTCTTTGAAAGATTGGTCAGGAAAATGGCAGTCGGTTTACCCTTATCTCGTTAACGGTGATCTCGACCAAGTCTGGGAATACAAGGCTCAGTTGTCAAAAGGGGAAAAAACAGCTGAGGAATACAAAGACTATTACACCACAGGCTATCAGACCGACGTTGACCACATCAATATTAATGGCAAAAAGAATACCATCACCTTTATCAAAGGCGACCAAAAGTATCAATTTACTTATAAATACAGTGGCTATAAGGTCTTGACCTATGAAAAAGGCAATCGTGGCGTGCGTTACCTATTTGAAACCGACGATCCAAATGCTGGTGAATTCAAATACGTGCAATTTAGCGACCACAATATCTCTGAAACAGATTCGACCCATTTCCACATTTTCTGGGGTGGTAAAAGCCAAAAAGCCCTCTTGAAAGAGATGTCGCATTGGCCTACCTATTACCCTGATGATTTGACTGGAAAAGAAATCGCCCAAGACATGGTTGCTCACTAATCACAAAAGCTTGAAGT
>NZ_DBPA01000025.1:0-11027 GCF_002300045.1 Streptococcus sp. UBA632
AGACCTTCTGTTGCCAGACCCTTTATGATTTTTTAAAGCAATCTACGTCAGCCCTTTGCCGTTATCGTCGTACCACCTTAAATCATCTTGGCCATTTTCCTCAGACCAAATGGCATATTTCACTTGGCCATTTGACGGGGCATAAATTTCTGTCGTCAGCTGAATGACCCCATCTTTGACCGAAACTTGAGGCGCACTAGGAGTGATCTTAGTATTATCTAAAACAAGTCCTGAACGACTTCCATCAAGGTAAGTGGTATAAACGTGCGTCACATAATTTCCAGCGCGATTGCCATGATTGGCTAAATGAAATTGAACACTGACTTGATCTTCGGTGATCGCGTTCGCGGAATACCATTTTAAGTCGTCCTGACCATTTTCTTCTGACCAGATAGCGACATCTATCTGCTTAATACCTTTACCGTTAGTGGATTGCTGTGCAGTGATGTCAAATGTTTTACTCACTGAATTAAAATCCGTTTTGGAAACCGTTGCTTCATCTAGCTGACTAGCCAGGACAGACGGCGACAAGTAAGCCGTTGACAACACAGCAGTTGATAACAATGCCGTTTTTAGTTTATTCAAAAAAGCTATTCTCCTTTTGGTATAGTGGTTACACTATACTAATTCGGAAAATAGCTTGTCTGTTGTTATCCTTTTTCTTTCACGATATAAACGGGACGTTTTTTGGTTTCAAGGAAAATTTTGGAAATGTATTTTCCAATAATACCAAGTGATAACAGCTGGATTCCACCGATGAACAAGATGATGCACACCAGGCTTGCCCAGCCATCTACACTGCCTCCAACCGTCAATTTACGCACGATAATGAAGATAACACCTAATATAGAAGCTAAAAATGAAGCCGCACCTGCCCAAAGAGACATATTAAGTGGTGCTTCAGAGAAGTTGATAAAACCTTCCATCGAGTACTTCAACAAACTCCAGAAGTTCCAAGATGTCTCACCAGCCACACGCTCACGGTTTTCATAAGCAATGTAAGTCACATTGTAACCAACCCATGAGAAAATCCCTTTAGAAAAGCGATTGACTTCTCCTAAATCTAAAATGCTATCGACAACTTGTCTTGTCATCAAGCGAAAATCACGCGCACCGTCAACCATTTCAGTATCTGATACTGCATTTATGATTTTATAAAACATCTTAGAAAAGAATGAACGAATAACAGGTTCGCCCTTACGGTCAGCACGACGTGTCCCAACGACATCATAACCTTCCAAAATCTTTTGATACATATCGATCAATAGTTCTGGCGGATCTTGCAAATCAGCGTCCATCACAGTAACAAGGTCCCCATCAGCAGCCACAAGACCTGCCAATAGTCCTGCTTCTTTCCCAAAATTACGTGAAAATGACAAATAATGTACATTGTCAAAACGCTTAGCAACATCTCGTAAAATAGTCAAGGTATCATCTTTTGATCCGTCATTAACAAAAATGTAATCAAAAATAAGCTGATCCTTCATCTGCTGCTCAACCTTTTGAGTTGCTTCTAAAAATGGATAAATAGTTTCTTGTTCATTGTAACAAGGAACGACAATAGATAATTTTTTCATTTTATTCCTAAGCCTTTCACCAGCTAGTTTACATATCGATTCTAGTATATCATAAAGTCTTTACAAAAAAAATGACGAAGGATTATTTCGTCATTTTAATCATCATGTCTTCTTTTTTTATTACCAAAGTCATCATATAATCCAGTCCTAATGCTGATAATGGCAATAATAGATAAACATATGGATAGACGTATTGACTCTTAGTTTCCCAAATCAAATGGAAGATGAAACCACCTGTTAAGTAAATCAACGGAATCAAAAGAAAGACTGTCATGCCATCTTTTTGACGGTATTGCGTCCAAATACTTGGAAGAACACTCACATATATCACCACCAATAATAAGGCAGAGAAATAATAAATGATCTGATAGGCTAATTTTCCTTGATAAATACTGGTCATTAAGCGACCTGTGATTTTTTGTCCCTCAACAGGCATCTTTGTAACAGGACCAGACCAAATGGATTCAAATAAGCTATCTGTCCATGTCGATAGAAATTTATTTTTAAAGAAATTCCAAGCGTAGTCTGGATGCTTCACCATATAAGTGACACGAGATACAATCTGTCTTTCGCTAGCTTCTTCAATCGCTTCAGCATCACCTTGATGTTCATTGTACACTGTTTCAACATAAGCATCATACCAACCCGCTACACGATTGTATATTGGAGTGTCATTCAATCCCATAGCTATCCAAGCAACCTTGGGTTCCCCATCTAAATGATCTACTCGGGCAACCTGCTGGTAGTAGCTTGAGATCGCACGGTTTCCTGCAATGATCGAAGCCAAAAGAATCACCATAAAAGCTAGGTTTTTCTTTGTTTTGTGATAGAGAAAATCTAACATTAAAACAATGAGAACGGTTATGATGAGAATGATGTAGTTATTTCTAATAATATCTGATAAGGATAAGAAAACAGTACTTAGTAACAAGTTAGACCATGATTTCTTATCAAAATATAATTGTAGGAAATACAAACCGATCAAGGCAAAGAACAAGCCGTAAGTTAGCCCATAAACAAACAAGATGTTAAATAAATGGGGTAAAAAAACAAAGGACAATAATAGAACGATTTTTGAAATATTATCTTTTTTAAAGAGATTTTGTGTGATTTTCCAAAGAAAGAAATTATCAGCTATCGCCATCACTAAGTTGATGATAAAGAATACTTTAACATTGCTTTCACCAAATAGGGTTAAAATGAGGCGTTCAAAACTAACTAAACCAAGTTGGTGAGGGTACTTATGAAGGTAACCTGATACTTCTGTCAAGATACTGTAATCCCCACGATTAAGCGCCTTAGCAGCTTCTAGGACTGCCAAAGCATCGTGACGAAGCACATCATTTTGGTGAAGAATCACATAAGCTCCTAAAGCAAGATAAAAAAGCGTCCCAAATAAGAATAAATAAGATTCTTTAACAAATGCCAACGAACGCAAGCAAAGATAGAGTAAGCCAATAAAAAGCACTAAACTCACGAAAAAAATTGGTCCGTTTGCTTGCATATTGGCCAATTCTGACCCATCCATTGGCATATTGGTTCTGACAAAAAGACTCGATAGGCCTAAAAGAAGAAATAGCAAGAATGACCATATCAGAACTGCTTTTTGCCCTAAAAACGCAAGAAATTTCAAAAGATTTCTCCTTATACAAAAGGGGTCTAGGACCCCAAAATCGTTAATTAACTTTTTTCAATGTTACGGGTATCATTACCAACAAAAGCTCGTTTTTGAAAATCACTATCCAACTCTTTTGCAATCATCACAACGACAATCAATAAAGATAAGATAAGTGGTGTATAAGTTCGAATTCCTGAAGCATAGATTGTTGGTGATAATGACACCGCCATTCGAGAAGCATAGCCAGCAATTAAAACGATAACTGCAGACAAGCCCTCAGCTCTATTTCTAAAAATGAAAAAGACAACTGCAGCAAGTACGCATAAAATCAAAGTATAAACAATCAAAGGATAGAGATTTTCCTTGATGCTAAAATAAGTGACATCCCCTCTCTTATTTTGGTCATCAATAACCCTTTGAACAGCTGTCAAGAGGCTTCCTAAGGCAAGTTTGTGAGCAACAACAGTGTAGATGACTGCTCCTGAAAGAAAGGCAGAGAAATATTGCTTTTTAACAATTGTTGCAATGACAAGAATGCCTAGAAAAATGAAGACAATGCTTAATTCAGAGGTTACCAAGAGCACGCGATTGGTTTCCAGATAACCTTTTAAGATTTTAATAAGCAAAGATAGTTTTTCAAATCCAGGGTACCACATTTCTGATTCAATGGCGACACGGTTATCAGAACCAGGTGCCAATAAACCTGAAAGAATACCCAAGAAAGAGATGGCCGTTGCCAGCAGATAAGTCATATCCATTTTTCGGTCTTTAATATAGGCACTGATGCAGAAGTAAAGGAATAAAATAAAGCTATAAACCGTAAATTGTTCTTGCATACAAGCAAAAAGCAAAAATGGCAAGGCAATGATGGTATAGCTTTGTTTCTTTTGTAGCAAGCAATACCAAGCAATGATAAAAGCAATCATTGGGAAGATGTAGTTTGTGACTGTTGCAATGAGGCCTGCTCCAGTGAAAAAGATACTAGGAAAGGCAATCAAGAACAAAATTGGGG
This sequence comes from Streptococcus sp. UBA632, assembly GCF_002300045.1. Lineage (NCBI taxonomy): Bacteria > Bacillati > Bacillota > Bacilli > Lactobacillales > Streptococcaceae > Streptococcus > Streptococcus sp. UBA632. The sequence continues at coordinate 4,208 of NZ_DBPA01000025.1, forward strand.
TTACAAACTGCAATAACCAATACTTCTGCTTATTCAAAAAGATACCATTGAAACAGTAAAAGAATACCGCTAACGACACCAACATGGTGATATCAAAAATCAGATAGTGGCTAGACATAAACATGGTAACCGACTCAATAAGCAGACGGCTAGACCACGTTTGGTAACGATGAATAGCAAATTCAAAGAAGCCAAATTTTTGTGCCATACGAGCAAAATCGATTTGGTCACCAGCATCGTTAATATAAATGATAGACTCTAGTGTAAATAGAAGACTAACAAAAGTATAGTAGAGTGGTAAAATTATGTTTTTCTTTTTCATTTTTAATAACTCACTTTAAAAAAATTGTCGTGTTTTTTCAAATACCCTTTTCCTGAAACCAAATCATACTCAACTAGTTTTAAATAGTTAGCCATTTCTTTTTGTTCGTCTGTTAATTGGTCCTTGTCAACACTGGCGTTATTTAAAACATCTGTAAGCAAGGCATAATAAGGCGATACTTTAGAATTGGTTACCGCTAACAATTCTGCTGGAAAATCACTGGAATTGACTAGAGGATATGACAGCACTTCTGTCGGATAATTGCTCCAAATAAAATAATCGGTTTGATATTGGCCAGCTGGATTATCAGCAAAAGCACTTTGAGGATAAAAGCCAGGCAAATGATCGCCATAAAAGACAACCGTAATTTTCTTGTCCATTTGTGATAACTCTTGTAACCACTCTTGAGTTGCTAAATCTGTTTGATACAATAACTTGGCGTAATTATTCATGTAATAATTTTCGTTAGGAGAAAAACCATCTCCTGAACCGCCAACATCTGATTCTTCGTCCAAATTCCATGGGGAATGGTTTTGGTAAGTAATAACTGAGAAGAATTGATTTTTATTGGTATCAATGTTATCTAGCACAGTTTGATAAGTTGAGGCATCACTTGGATAAACACCATATTGCTCTAAATGTGTGGCATCTTCAGTCCCATTTTTCGCTGCAATAAAGGTATCAAAACCAAGTTTCCGATACACGTCGTTACGCGAATAGGTCAAGGCATCTCCTAAATGAATGACGTATCTATCATCAGGAGCGTAAAAATCACTAATAGATGGAATGTATTTCATCTTAGGCACAACGTCTGTGTATAAAGTTGAAACAGAACTTGAGAGGTTATACATCGGCAAACCTGTCAACGTTTCAAATTCCATATTAGCTGTTCCACCACCGTAGGCATCAGATTTCATTAAACCACTGGTTGTAGAGTCTTTAACCGAACGGATAACAGGAATAGGATCCGTGGTTAAATTGACACTGGTAATGCGAGATGGATCCGCAAAACTTTCACTTAGGACATAAATAACCGTTTGGTCCGCAATGTTGTTTGTGCGCGACGCATTGATGAGTTGTGCTTGCTCTGTGTATTTTTGAGCAATTTTTTCCATCGTTTCTTGACTGTAATCCTTTGGTTTTTCCATTGTTTTTGAAGTAACCTGTTTCAGCCAAACAAATGTTAATGAACGTTCACGCGCAACCGTTCCTTGTCCCATCCACTCGATATTTTCATAATTATTTAATCGCGATAAGACAGGAATATTGTCAGCGATATCGCCATCTTCTTGGTGGAAAAAGACTCCCAAGGTAAAAAGGAAAACCGCTAAAATGGCAACGACATTAGCCACTCTTAAACGCCAACTTGTCATAATGCGCCCCTGCAGTAAACGGTTCTTAAAGAAATAGAAGAAAACAGCTACAGCAGCCACAGCAAGTAGAAAATAAAGAATAACTTTAATGTCAATATAAGAAACAACAAGCCTAATATCCTTTATCCAAACCCAGTCACTAAACAACAGCGGTTCATTGCGCATGCTAAATTTGATGCTATTGACAATCGTAATAACACTTCCTAAGGCAACAATTAGAGTTGTTGTGCGTAAGAAATGGTTAATACTCACATAAAGCAAGACATTAAATAAGGTCAATGCACCGATTTGAAAGAGGGTGGCAGACGGAAAAATATAATGTCCTAGCACTTCACCATAACTTTTTATACCATACTGGAATAAATAGTTAAAAATCACAGCTAATAGAAGGCTAAAACCAAGGGCCACAGAGTAATTAATTGTCTTTTTCCGAATAGCCTTATAAGCCTTAAAAAGAATCGCAACTACTAGACCACATAAGACTAAGGTTGTTATAACGCAACCTGAAACCGTTAAGCAATAGGCAACGTAGTCTTTGTTTTCAATGAAATCAGCTACTTTTTCTGATAACATATCTAAAAATAGCGGCCCATTTAAAGCAAAAGAGGCAATCAAACCTGTCAAAATGACTTTGGAACCATCAAAACTATCCAAATAAGCCTCTATTCGGTTACTTAAATGAAGCCTATCCGACGTTCGAGCAATTAAAGCAGCTATTCCAAGAACAGGAACCAGTGTCGGCAAAAAGGATATTTGGAAAAAGCCATTGCTGAAAAGCTTCCACCAAATAAACTGGTCATTGTTTAGGTTTCTCGTGACAACTAAGAAATAAGAAACCACTAAATAAACAAGATACCCCTTAACAAGGTTGATTAAAAAGCTTCTCCTTATACCATTCGATAAATAAACGGCAAGTCCTAAAACAGATACGGTGTAAGCCACAATATTAAAAACATTAAGCGTTACAAACGATTCTGTTAAACGCCAACCACTATTTTTTAATAATGACGCATTAACCAGTGCTAAATTAGTATAAAATAAAAAGATAAATAAAACAATATAGTGTAAAACACTTAGCCAATTTATCTCTAGAAAAGTCTTCTTTATCCTTTCGTTCATGTCCTTGCTTTTTCTAATGTTCTGTTAAAGATGTATTTGATGGCTCTTGCTGGACCAATGACAATGTATTTCAATGCTCCTCTTATGCCACCTAGGTGATTAAAGTCAATAAAGGTATGTGGGGCACTGTCGCCACGTTCGTTGTATAATTTGTTATCGACAAATGGCGTGATAGCAATTGGATTTTGAACAATCCTGAAATCATAGTGTTCATTCCATGCAATGTAAACCAATAAACGTTCAATCGCGTGTAAAATAGAGTTTTGTGGCAATGGCTCTTCTGGCACATCTTCGTCTGTTAGACCTAGGTCAAACAGCGGTTTTAAAGCATCATATTTAAACCACACAAAAGTCCCATAACTCATGACAAAGGTGTGAAAACTATTAAAATCAATCGGTTTAGTCATGCCCATTTTTTGCCATAAATCATTCATTTCAGGAGCAATCAAATGTTCGTTCCACGCGTCAACAATCTTATTATATCTAAAGAAGGTTGGAATATCAGCAATGACCAAGCCTAATTTAGCATTGGCAAAATTAGCCAAGATATTATCCGCAGGTTTGATTAACATATCAATCAACTCATGTCGCCAAGATTCGCCTGCCCAAAAGTCTGCTTCTTTTGATTTTTTCGTGTGGAAATGCCCAACATAATCATAGTGTGACAAATGGTCTTTTAATTTTAGCATTGGTAAAACGTCACGGCCAATATTTCCTGTTACAAAAATCTGAGCTGTCTTGCCATTTTGGGTGAGAATCTCTTCGATTTCAGCCTTTTTAGCATCAATATCTGTTGTTATCAATAAGTCATACTGAAAATGGAAATGCTCAAAGGCTTTCAAGAAATCTTCCAACAAATTCACATAGAAAACGTGAAGATGCACAGCTATTTTTTTGTCATCCAAGGAAACGGCTGGCGCTTCTTTGAGGTATTTGCGAGCTAAAAGATACTTAAAGTCTGGATAATTGATTTCAGACATATGCGATACAATCAAATCAACGGGATAGTCTGATTTTCTAGCAATATCGTCTAAAAGATAGGGAGCGATGTGCTGATTGTTATCAATGGCTTTGACTTTGATAAATGGCACCTTGTGGTCCAAAATGGCTGTCGGATGATAGAATGAAAAATCAGCGTGAAGCATATGGCTTGCGTCTTCATTAACTGTATTGAACACCACACCATAGCGGAAGCCTGCGTCAACAAATTTGGTTGTTACTTGCGTTTCGTATTCATCAATAACCATTTGGACATCTGTGTATTCTTTGACATTTTCCCAGAATTCTCTAAAGGTATGCGAAAGAATGACAGGCTTTTTAAAGGTAATGAAATAACTTTGAATATGCTCACGAAAACCTTGTGTGTAGCGAGATTTTGGCGTTTCACGATTATTGGTCAAGCCCCAAAAGTCAACCGTTTCATCAGCTTCAAACTTCAAATAGTAATCCTTGATATCCCAAAGTGGTCCAAAGCAGGTATCATTCATAATAGTGATAGAATCATAGGTATCTAATTCATCAAAACCGACCTTAGCCATTCCATCACGCCAAGCAGCAAAGTCAAAACCTTTATTTTCACGCTGGATAAAGCTATCCATCAAACGTAAATCTGACAATTTTTGCTGGTCTTGCTCTGTCACTAAACTATTTGAAATGAAGACCACTTTAGAAAAAAGCGGACGCATTTTGGTTAATTGATAATAGACGTGTGAACTGATACGATTATACTTGTTAAAATGAACGTACAATAATAAACGTTTCATCTTTTTCTCCTAAAAAAGTTAATGATCGCAGTTGGAATGATCCAACGGCGTGAATGTGTAACGGAATTATAGGCAACGACCATGCGTTCTAATTCGTGCTTATAATACCGTTTTTTATCGTTAGCCTGTCTAAACTTAAACTTGTACTCTTGCAGCGTCTGGACTTGCTTTTCGAGTTTTAGCATTTCCTGAGTCAACACATTAGCAATGTAATCGTTTTGGTTAATATGGTCAACATTAAACATTTTGTACGATAATTCAAAGGCAGTGCTGTCTAGTATTGAAATATCATAACAAATTTGCGGGTCTGGGTGTTCAAACATTATAGACTGTTTGAGGGCCGTTCCATTTGTCGAAGAAGGCAAAACTTCTGTGCGATAATCTTTTGCTACAAGGGTTACGTATTGATAGAAACTAGGCAGTTCCGATAAATCCACCCGTAAGGCAACTGTTTCTTCAGGTACCTCAAAAGATATAGTATCCTGATACTGAAGTTGAAATTCCAAGGTCTGCTCTTGCGTGAACACATTTTCTTGATTGCTATAATAAATCGTAACCTTTTGCGAGTTGACATTAGAGTGTAGGAAATCTCTCTGAGATAACTCTTTTTCAAAATTATTATGACGCTCTAATAAGATACGAAGCACTTTTTTATAATTCGTGTTGGGGTATTTATCCAAATAAGCCAACTGGGTTCTCAATAAAGAATCAAAACGCTTATCTAATTTTTCTTTACTATTTGGTCGTGAATCCGATCCCTGATTGACACGATAAGCCACTGTTACTTCTGGCAAAAAGCAAAATTGCGTATGATTGAAGAGGTCCAACTGCAAGTTAAAGGTATCATCAGCCGTTCTCATGTCATCTTTTAGCATATCATTGACCAAAAGTATCACATCGCGCTGAATTAACCAAGTAGATGGTGCGGTGAAACCACGCGTGGCAATCATTTTTTCATAAGAATCTGATAAATCAACAATCTGTCGCGTAAAAACGTTATGTTCGACGGTTTTACCATCCACATCGACAAAATCAATATCTGTCCCACACCACTTGGATTCAGGATTCTTTTCTAAGAAAGCTAGCTGTTTGGCTAATTTACACTCGTCAATCCAGTAATCATCCCCATCACAACGGGCAATGTAGTCACCTTTTGTAGCAAGGCAAGCTCTATGCCAAGTTTCAGCAATCCCTAGATTGTGGTCATTATATAAGGTACGGATTATATCAGGATACTGCTCAGCGTATTTTTGGATAATGTCGCGTGACGCATCTGTTGAAGCATCATCGATCAGAAGGATTTCAAAATCGACATCTTTTTGGCTTAAGAAACTGTCGATAGCCTGCCCAATCCATTTTTCCTTATTATAAACCGTACAAACAATCGAAACTGTTGGATTTTTGTCAAAAGACATCGATCATCCCATCCTTTCTAAAAATACGATCTGTTATTCTGATAAAATATCCCATTTTCCGTTTCGTTGAATGATTCCTGTTGCTGAATCCAAGGCAGATAAATCATCTAACGGAATATCATCTCGGTTAACCACAATAAGAGGTGAGTTTTCTGAATTGGCAAAGGCATACATTTCTTTTGACTTACCAAGAATCGTTACTTCTAGGCGCAGTTTCATGTTGTTGACCTGACCTAAAGAGCAAGTGTAACGATAGGACTTATGCCCTGTTCCTGTTGTCGGAATGTTTGTGGCATTGTCATTGTACATCCAAATTCTGCGATCAATGTCCGTCAAAGAAAAGACAATATGCGTTTCAACATCTTTCAAAACATCATAAGAAATCTCAAATTCAATCTTATCTGTTGGCCTGATTTTATTTGGTGTCAACAATTCAACGGTTAAATTGTCCACGTAAGGTTCAACTTTTTTTTCTTCTTTTTCAGTTTCGTCATCTTCTTCTGTCATCACTTCTTGTGGTGCTGATGACACGGCATTATCAAAACTGTATTGGTTGGCAACATCTTCTGGATCACCATACGCTTTCACCAAACCATCTTCAATCAAAACAGCTCGGTTACAGTATTTTTTAACGGCTCCCATGTCATGCGTTACCAAAATGGTTGTTTTACCTGAGGCTTTACGCTCCATGAAGTAATCGTTACATTTTCGTTGGAAGGCTTCGTCACCAACCGCAAGCACTTCGTCAAGGATTAGGACATCTCCTTGCGCTTTAATCGCAACAGAAAAGGCTAGACGCACCTGCATACCACTTGAATAATTTTTGAG
>NZ_DBPA01000025.1:11147-30034 GCF_002300045.1 Streptococcus sp. UBA632
TCCTGTTAATTCAGGGTTAAAACCAACACCCAATTCAATGAAAGACACCATTTTACCATCTACGGTAACAGTCCCTTTTTCAGGAACGTAAATTTGAGAAATGATTTTCAAAAGCGTTGATTTTCCTGAACCATTTCGACCAACAATCCCAAAGAAATCACCTTTATAAACATCAAATGAAATGTCTTTCAAAACATGTTGTTCACGGTAACCTTTAATTCCTCTGAAACGATTAACTAACGCTGTACGTAAACTTTGAGTTGCTTCTGTTGGTAATCTAAAATCTTTACTAACATGATCAACTTTTACTGCAATTTCTTTCTCTGACATTATAAAATCTCCGCAAATTTCTTAGCATTTCTATGGAAAATAGCATACCCAATCGCAAAAATAACAATCGGCAATAAGTATGGGATAAGTGCCCAAATATGGTGGTTATACAAGTCCCAACCACGCATGCTTCCTGAGTAAACAATGTAATGACGCAAATCTTGGATAATCTGAGCTAACGGATTAAGCATCATTAACTTAGCAATAGTCACTTGATTTTTTTGAATAATAAATGTTAAAGAATAGATAACAGGGGTTGCATACATACCAGCTTGCATGACAACTTCCCAAATAGGACCCAAGTCGCGGTATTTAACAAATAAGGTTGATAAAATAAAGGCTATCCCTGCTGAAAGTAAGGCTAATTCAATAAATAAGGGAATGATCACCAAGAATTTCCAGTCTGGTTGCACCCCATTAATCAAGGCAAAGACAAACACAACTAGCAAGTTAATACCGTAGTTGATAGCAGCCCCAACAACAGATGAAATAACAATAATTTCCTTTGAAAAGTTCAGTTTCCGTAGCAAGTCGCCTCGACTAACAATGGAAACCATTCCCATACTAGTTGCTTCTTGGAAAAATGACCACGTCACCATCCCAAGCAAGACACCAATGGCATAGTGCGGTGTCCCATCATCTAGACGTAAAAAGCGGATAAAGACCAAATACATGATGGTAAACAGCATCAAAGGTTTCAAAATTGACCACAAATGACCAACCAAACTCCCCTGATAACGCAGTTTAAAATCCGTTTTGACCATTTCATTTAGTAATATTCTGTTTTTTTTGCTAAAAAATGTCATCGTTTTCTCCTATAACCAAATTTGGTAATGATTAATGTTCTAAACACAAGAGTATGAAACGTTCTATTTTTTCGTAAATTATATTTTCTTAAGATGGCTATGCGCTGAAATAAAGACTGTTCTAAAAGCGTTGTGAAAGCATTGACCAATTGCCTATTTTCAGGCGACAAAGGTAAATGTAACAATAACTTTGCCTGCTCTTGGCTCGAATCAATCAGCCACCAATACTTCGCCACAAGCTTATGAGGTCTTAACCAGTTCCTCATGCGCTTGGTCCATGTGCGGGCTCCAAGCACATTGTGATCGTGTTGGCGATACAATTCAGTCGGGGTATCAATATAAATAAGCAACCCCATTGCACTAGCCACAAGTGCTAAATACCAATCATGCATCAACAGATGATCTGCCTCATTCCAATACTGGGCAAGAGCGTGATTGATCATCATGGTTCCGCCAGTAACCGTATTTTCAGTCAATTCTTGAACAAGTTCGGTATTAGCATGGTCAGACTGCGTCTTAATCATGCTCTCGTGCAGCACGGTCAATTCCTGATTGACAATTTTCAAATCCGTATAAACCAACAAAGGCTTATCAGACGGATACGCTTTGGCTTTTGCTAATGTCACCTCAAGCTTGTTTTCTAACCAAATATCATCCTGATCAGAAAAGAAATAATAATCTGCTTCGCTATGTTTTAAAAGCGTGTAGAAATTTCGAATCACTCCCAAATTGTTTTGATGTTCGGGATTGATAAAGACAATCCGTGAATCGGCTTGGGCGTATGCGTTAATAATATCTCTTGTCTTATCACTCGAGCCATCATCGCGGATGTATAATGTCCAGTCCTTAACCGTTTGATTTTGAATACTTTTGATTTGGTCGGCTAAAAACATCTCCCCATTGTAGGTGGACATGAGAATATTAATTTTCATTTAAAAACAGTGCCTCATACTCTCCTACTATTTTTTCCCACGTGTAATGTTCTGTAATAATCACACGCGCACGCCTGCCGTATTCGGCAAAATCCTGGTGTTGGTCCACATCGTTAATCAACTGCGCAAGATTGCCAGACGATTTTGTCCAATACAGGGCACTAGCAGCTGCCACTGATTGGTTAAAGGGAACATTATAAACCAGATTAAGATTCGTGTGCCCCAAAGCTTCCAACAAGCCTGGATTGGTACCACCAACCTCATGACCATGAATGTAAGCAAAAGCATTTTCACGAATATAGGTCAACAACTCACGGTCATAAACCGTTCCCACGAAGCGAATTCGCTCATCCTTGTCAAAATGCGTCAAGCGTTTCAAGGTGTCAAAATAATCATTGCCCTCGTGGTTGCAAATGATGACTAGTTTACGCTTGGTATCTGACGCCATAAATTCACGGATAGCTGTTTCGTAATTGTTTTCAGGCACAAAACGCCCAACAATCAGATAATACCCCTTCTCTTTAATGTGCCATTGCTGAAACCACTCCTGCACTTTAGCACTCTCAGGGCTTAATGCCGATTTTTGTAAGTCTGTTCCGTAAGCAATAAAGGTTGTTTTGGCACTAGGATAAGAGGTTTTAATATACTCCTCTATACCAACGTTATCTGAAATCACCAAATCAGCTGATGTTGCCATAATTTTTTCAGACTGTTTTAAATACCATTGGACGGGTTTTGACCATTTTGACCGTTTCCATTCAAGACCATCTGGATTGATAAACAACTGCCCTCCGACAGCGTGGATGTTTCGAATGAAAGGATCAATAAAAGCGCCAATCGTATTTCCCAAAACATAAAAAATAGGATGCGCAATCTGTTCTTTTTTCACCATTTGAAGACTATAATTGATAGCCATCATGTCATAAGCAATGACACGCGCTGGACCAAGCTTAGGCGCCTTAATGGTAAAACAATCTGCACCCGCATACTGAAAATGTGTATGATGTTCTTTATCGCTTAGACAGGCCACATGGTAATACACGTCTGCACTTTGTTTATGTGTAACCAATTCCTCAACAAAAGTCTCAAAGCCACCATATTTTGCAGGCAGCCCGCGACTTCCAATGATAAAAACGTGTTGCATAGCAGACCTCTCTATCTTTAAAATACAATCATTTTCCATTATACCACATTTTACATAGGCTGGCTAAATAAAAAAGGAATCTGATTATTCACCAGATTCCTACCCTGTTCAAAAGGTAGTGATTACTCTTTCACTTCTTGTCTGTAAAATTCTTTCAAGGCATCTTGCCATGTTGGAATCACAAAACCAGTTTCTTTGGCTTTTTTAAGGCTAAGTGTTGAGTTAAATGGACGTTTTGCTTTTGCTGGGAATTGACTTGAATCAACTGGTTTAACAAGCACATCTGTATCTTTCAAAATCTCAACTGCGAAATCATACCATGTAGTGTCTTCATCAGCGTCATTTGACAAATGGTAGTAACCAAATGCTTTTTGGTTTTCAGTCAAGTAAGTCATGAATTCTGCCAGGGTGCGTGTCCATGTTGGGCGACCATGTTGGTCATTAACGACAGTTAAGGTATCATGTGTTTTAGCAAGGTTTTGCATGGTAAAGACAAAGTTTTTACCGTAGTTACTAAATACCCAAGCTGTACGGATGATATAGTAGTTATCCAAGTATTTTTCAACTGCTTCTTCACCCAAACGTTTTGTGCGACCGTATTCTGTTTGAGGGTTCGCTTTGTCGTCAACTTCCCATTCTTCTCCGACTGGCTTGTCACCATCAAAAACGTAGTCTGTAGAAACGTAAACAAGTGTTGCGCCGTATTTTGCAGCTGCTTTAGCAATAATTTCAGTTCCTGTCACGTTGATGGCGTAGTCCAATTCTTTACCTTCATCTTCTGCCGCATCAACTGCAGTGTAGGCAGCACAGTGGTAAATAAGAGTTGGTTTTACTTCAGCAAATACTTTATCCACTTTTTCGCTGTCTGTGATGTCCATTTCGGCAACGTCAACTGCAACGTATTCTTCATCACGTTCGTCCAATAAATGACGCATTTCTGAACCTAATTGACCATTAGCACCTGTAATTAAAATCATAACAAGTCTTTCTCCTTTACTTCATTCCCTTTCATTTTACACTATTTTACTGAAAAAAGCACTAATAATTCAAAAAAGAACAGCAAGGCTCTTGCTGTTCTTTCATCTATTATCGAATGCCTAGAGCAATGCGAGCATAGCGGCTCATCTTATCAACTGTCCAAGCAGGATACCAAACCAACTTCACTTCTGTCTTAGTGACTTCAGGAATATCACGCATCGCATCATGAATTTGGTCTGTCAAAAGGTCAGCCAAAGGGCAACCCATTGTTGTTAAGGTCATATCAATTTCTGTATGACCATCTTGGTTGAAACGAATTTCATAAACAAGGCCAAGATTCACAATATCAATTCCCAACTCTGGATCAATAACCATTTCCAAAGCTTCAAGGATACGATCTTTGATTTTAGCAACTTCTTCCTCAGTGTACTTTTGTTCTGACATAGGCAAACCTCTCACTCATTAGTCTTCAATAAAGTCACGTAGTTGTTTACTACGGCTTGGATGGCGTAATTTACGAAGAGCTTTCGCTTCAATTTGACGGATACGTTCACGCGTAACGTTAAAGACTTTTCCGACATCTTCTAAAGTACGCATTTTACCATCATCCAATCCAAAACGCAAGCGCAAGACATTTTCTTCACGGTCAGTCAAGGTGTCTAACACTTCATCCAATTGTTCACGAAGAACGACACGCGTTGTGTAGTCCACTGGATTTTCAATCACTTCATCTTCAATGAAATCACCTAAGTGGCTGTCATCTTCTTCACCGATTGGGGTTTCCAAAGAAACAGGTTCTTGAGCAATTTTCAAGATTTCGCGAACCTTGTCAGGTGTCATGTCCATGCGTTCAGCGATTTGTTCTGGCGTTGGATCTTGTCCAAGCTCTTGAAGGAGGTTACGTTGTTCACGAACCAATTTGTTAATGGTTTCTACCATGTGAACAGGGATACGAATAGTACGGGCTTGGTCAGCAATAGCACGCGTGATCGCTTGACGAATCCACCAAGTCGCATAAGTTGAGAATTTGAACCCTTTTGAGTAGTCAAATTTATCAACGGCTTTCATCAAGCCCATATTGCCTTCTTGGATCAAATCAAGGAACTGCATCCCACGACCAACGTAACGTTTGGCAATAGAAACCACCAAACGCAAGTTTGCTTCTGCCAAACGCTGTTTGGCTTGAAGGTCACCTTTAGCAACGGCAACCGCCAATTCTTTTTCTTCCTCGCTAGTAAGCAAAGGAACAACACCAATTTCTTTAAGGTACATACGGACAGGGTCATTGACCTTAGCAGAATTGCTACCAAGCAACTCTTCGTCAGTCAATTCTTCTGGCTTTGGTTCTTCCACAACGTACTTGCTTGAAGGATTACCTTCCTTGTCTGTGATGGAAATACCACCATCCGTTAAACGCTCTAGAAGGTCATCAATTTGATCAGCATCCAATGAAAATGGAATAACTAATTTTTCAGTAACCTCTATATCAATGGCAGTTCCATCCTTTTTATGATTACGAATAAATTCTGCAACTTGAACATTAAAGGTTGTGATTTCTTTTTCTTTTGCCATATTTTCCTCTATTCCATATTTCTTTTTTGAGCAATGAGATTTTCTAAAGCTGCTAATGCAGTATCTACATCTCCAAGGTGGCTCGATTCACGGACAAGTTTGCCTTGCTTTTGCAACTCTCGCTCTTGGAGAAGACGATTGCGACGGTCAATAATCTCTTCTATTTCATTCGTTGAAATCTCATCTGGTAAATTTTCTTCTAAAACGCGATAGTACATTTGACGCGTTGATTCATCTAATTGTGCCAAATCATAGGAATCCAACTCCCCTTCTTGCAACAATAAGTTATATAAAACCTGCAATTCCTTAGTATCAAAGGCAAATAGATCGTTATTGCGAAATTCATTAAGCAGGTAATCATGCGTTAACAGACGGTGCATGAGCTGGCACTCCGCCCTTGTAATAGCAGAGATTTTTTTTGAAATGGGCAACTCCACTACTGTCACAGCCTGTTTGGCATAATTACCCTGCATGGCAGAACGGTTTTGTAAGCGTTCATTGTTGACAGATTGCTCGATCTGATAGTAATCAAAATCAGGGAGCAAATCAGCCACCATACTAATATACGAATTTTGAGCCGTAATAGAAGGAGTTTGCGCGATAATCTTTGAAATTTGTTCCACGTAAGCAATTTCTGATTGCAAGTTATCGCTATTTTCAGGCTTCAAGTAATGAATCAGAAATTCCGTGCTGCTAATACGGTAATTTTCTAATAAATTAGCCAAAGCCTGAGGTGAATTTTTGTGAACAAATTCGTCTGGATCCATTCTATCAGGTAGACTGACAATCTCAACATCCAACCCCTTCAACAGTTCCAAAGATTTAGCAATAGCGTGCTGTCCGGCCGCATCACCATCATAGGTCAAAACCACTTTCTTAGCATAGCGTTTCAAATGGCTGACATGTTCAGGTGTCAAAGCAGTCCCCATAGAAGCTACTGCATTATCAATTCCTGAACGGTAAGCTGCAATCACATCCATGAAACCTTCCATTAGGTAAACTTCATGGGTCTTACTCACACTAGGACGTGCCTTATCCAAGTGGTACAGTTCGTACGATTTATTAAAAATAACGGTAGAACGCGTGTTCTTGTACTTTGCTTGCTGACTTTCCACATCTTCTCGTGACCAAATGCGCCCTGAAAAGGCGACAATCCGCCCCTTGTCATTTGTCAAAGGAAACATGATACGATTTTGAAAAGCATCGTAGAAACGGTTTGATTGCTCAGAGAAATTAAAAAGACCTGAGTTCATCAAAACCTTTTCATCGTAATGTTTTGAGAGAGATTGGTAGAGAAAATCAGAGCCCTTGGGCGACAAACCAATGTTAAAATAATCAATCACATCGTCTGTTAGACCACGACTATGTAAATAAGCCTTAGCTTCTTGCCCTTCTTTTGTCGTTTTCAAGACGGCACTGTAAAACTTAGCCGCATCCTTTTGAATATCCAACAACAATTGATTAGGGTTTTGGGTCCTGGTTTCAACTTGTTGCGGTCTATCATTTGGTATGGTAATACCTGCACGTTTTGCTAGCAGGCGCACACTATCTAAAAAACTAACTTGGCGGTATTCTTCTACAAATTTGTAAACATCCCCTGATTTTCCGCAGCCAAAACAGTGAAAGAACTGCTTATCCTCAACCACGTTGAAGGATGGGGTTTTCTCTTTATGAAAAGGGCATAAGCCAACATAATGACGACCAGCACGTGTCAAATCAACAACTTCACCGATGACTTCCACAATATTCACGTGACCTTTAATCTCGGAAATTAATTCTTTGTCGATTGCCAAAAACACCACCTCCACACACTAATCCCATTATACTTTTGAAACTTATTATACCATTTTCAAGGTTTTTTGTAAATTTTTTAGAATTTAGCATATTTAGAGCATTTTTGCCACTTTTTGGTATAATACTATTGTAAACGTTTTATTTTTTTAGGAGGTTTCTTATGATAAAGGAATTGAGGGATTTTTTGTTTAAGGCTAACGTCTTAGACCTTGCTGTTGCCGTGATTGTTGGGGCTGCTTTTAATGCCATCATCACTTCATTCGTTGAAGATGTGATTACACCACTCTTCCTAACACCCGCTTTGAAAGCTGCTGGGGTTGAGCAAATCACTGAGTTATCTTGGAATGGTGTGGCTTATGGTAGCTTTCTTAGTGCCGTTCTTAACTTCTTGATTGTCGGTACAACCCTATTTTTCATCGTCAAAGCAGCTAATGTCGCAACATCTCTAGGCAAACAAAACCAAGAAGATGCCGAAGAAGATGCAGCACCGACTCAAGAAGAATTGCTTACAGAAATTCGTGATTTGTTAAAAGAAAAATAAGAATGACAAAAGAGACGCCTAGCGTCTCTTCTTTTTTATCTAAGATTTTATTAGAATTTTTTACGTTTGCGAGCTGCTTCTGATTTGCGTTTACGTTTTACAGAAGGTTTTTCGTAGAATTCACGTTTGCGTGATTCTTGAAGAGTCCCAGCTTTAGTCACAGAACGTTTGAAACGGCGAAGTGCGTCGTCTAAAGATTCGTTTTTACGTACTACTGTTTTTGACATGTGTCTCACCTCCTCAAGATAATGTAACATTTACACGTTCTTAATAAGAATACCAAAATTATGAAAAAAGGTCAATCCTTACGTGCATAAAAATGTATTTATTTTTTGAAAACATGTTTTTTATTCCCAAACTTATGACTTCTTTAAGGAAAGAACTCTATACTATAGACAATCCTAATAAACTTTCTTTTTCATAATCTCCTAAGCGGCTACTTTTCAAGTGGTCGCTTTTTTGCTTACTCAGAAAAAGCGAAATAATATCCCTCGGGATTACAAAAATTACAAGCCAAAGTTTTTCCTATTTGCACCCACGTGAACGCCAGCTTTTAAAAGTTCTTCACGCTTTAAGGCGACATCGTCACAATGAAACATCAAAGATGGGGTGGCTAAAACAAGTTCTGGTGAGTAAGCTGCTACTGCCTCTTTATCCAGCAAGACAATAGCTGTTTCTGCCTCAGGTGTCGGACTTAAGACAAATATCTTTGCGCCATCTGGTCCAGGCATGGTTTGTTTTAATGTAAAACCTAGTTTATCCACCCAAAATTGAGCACAACTTTTCTGTATGGTCAACATACAGCATCACTTGAGCAAGGTAATTCATCTCTAATCTCCCTCTTTTATGGCTTTTTATGAGTCATACCTTACCTACTTTTTTAAAAAAAGCAATCAAAACGCTCACAAAAAAAGACCTCAAAAGGTCCTTAAACTATTGATGTTATTCGTCGCTGCTGCTTCCAGTCAATTTAGCAGCGTCTGAAATGAATTGTTGGTATTTACCTTCATCTTTTAGTTTTTTGATGACTTTGTTAACGGTATCAACCAATTCACCACTGTCTTTTGGCATAGCTACAGCTTTGGCATCACCATCACCTGTTTTAAGCGCAAAGCTTGCTAAAGCCAAATCTGGGTTTTGATCCAAGTAACCTTCTGCAACAGGTTTTTCAAGGTCAACAGCTTGAACTTGTCCTGATTTCAATTCATTGATGGCTTCACCCATTGATGTCAATGAAATGATGTTTGCATTTTCCAATTGCTTTTTAGCCAAGTCTTCTTCGACAGTTCCTTTTTGAACAGCTACTTTTGCTCCAGACAAACTATCAATTGAGGTGTACTTGTCAACGTCGCTAGCTTTTACCAAGATGGCATTTTCATCTTCATAGTAAGGATCTGAGAAATCGTAAACTTTTTTACGAGCTTCTGTTGGTGACAAACCTGAAATCGCCATATCTGCCTTACCTGTTTGAAGGCTTGATAGCACGTTATCAAAGCTCATTGATGAAATTTCCAATTTTACTCCCAATTCGTCTGCAATCGCTTGAGCCAATTGCACATCAGCACCGACAACGGTATCTTTACCGTCCACCAAAGCTTTAAATTCAAATGGAGCATAGTCTGGGCTCATAGCGACAACGAGTTTGCCTTTTTTCTCAATTTTTTCTTGAAGGTTTTCATTAGACGAGCTGCCACAAGCTGTCAAAGTCATGAACAAAGCTAAACCAAGAATCCCTAATACTAATTTTTTGATTTTCATATTTATTCTCCGTTTATTAGTTTTTTCTTTATTTTAGCTGCTTTTAAGGAATTTGTCAATCATTTTTTGAATAAAAATGCATAAAACTTATATTTCTATCATCATTCAGACAAAAAATGACCTAATCATAATGATTAGGTCATTTTTAAGCTTATTTGCTGTGCCAGATTTCGTCGTTGTATTGTTCGATTGTTCTATCTGATGAGAAGAATCCAGCTTTTGCAATGTTTTTGATGACTTTTGTCATCCAAACTTTTTGGTCTTCGTAGTCTGCAAGCATTTGTTCTTTGACAGCGATGTATTCTTTAAGGTCAATCAACGTCATGAACCAGTCTTTATTGATAAGTTCATTGTAAAGACGCTCTAGACGCTCTGCGTTACCAAGTTTAACCACATCGTCGCTCACAATGAAGTCCACTGCTTCTTTGATAACGGCATCGTTTTCGTAGTAATCTTTTGAAACATAGCCTTCTGTTGCATAAAGGTCAATAATCGTATCAGAATCTTTACCAAATGTATAAATATTATCCATACCAGCTAATTCAGCGATTTCGACGTTGGCACCATCCATTGTTCCAAGTGTCAAAGCACCGTTAAGCATGAATTTCATGTTACCAGTACCAGAAGCTTCTTTAGATGCCAATGAGATTTGTTCAGAAATATCTGTCGCAGGAATCAAGTGCTCAGCAACGGTTACATTGTAGTTTTCTACCAAGAAAACGTTGAGGTATTGGTTCACTTCTGGATCGTTGTTGATCAATTCTGACAAGCAAAGGATCAAGTGAATAATATCTTGAGCGATAGTGTAGGCAGGAGCTGCTTTACCACCGAAGACAACCGTTACTTTGCGTTCTGGCAAGTTACCACGTTTGATTTCAAGGTATTTATGAATCACATAAAGAGCGTTCATTTGTTGACGTTTGTACTCGTGGAAACGTTTGATTTGAGTATCGATGATTGAGTTTTCATCCAACTCGATACCTTTGTTTTCTTTGAGGTAACGTTTCAAGGCCAATTTATTGTTGTGCTTGATTTCAGCTAGTTTAGCATGAACGCTTTCGTCATCTGCATAAGCCAATAATTTTTCAAGCTTAGTCGCATCAGTCAAGTAGTCGTCACCGATAAGCTCTTTCAAGTAATCCGCCAAGTCTTGGTTGGCAAATTCTAACCAGCGACGGAAAGTGATACCATTTGTTTTGTTATTGAATTTTTCAGGGTAAATATCGTAGAAAGGCTTCAATTCACTGTTTTTAAGGATTTCAGTGTGGAGGGCTGCAACCCCGTTTACTGAAGTTGAGAAGTGAATATCCATGTGTGCCATGTGAACACGACCTGATTCGTCAATGATTTGAACAGCTGGGTCACTGTATTCGCTAGCAATAAGTTCATTTAATTGTTCGATGATTGTTACCAAGTGTGGTACAACTTCGTTTAGGTAGTCAAGAGGCCATTTTTCAAGGGCTTCTGCCAAGATTGTGTGGTTTGTGTAACCAACCATGTTTTTCACGATAGCAACAGCTTCATCAAAGGCAATGCCATGTTTTTCAGTCAATAGACGAATCAATTCTGGGATAACCATTGATGGGTGTGTGTCGTTGATTTGAACATAAGCGTAATCTGCCAAATCGTGCAAGTTAGAACCGCGTTCGATAGCCTCATCAATCAACAATTGTGCTGCGTTAGATACCATGAAATATTGTTGGTAAATACGAAGCAATTCACCGTTTTTATCAGAATCATCTGGGTAAAGGAAGAGCGTCAAGTTTTTCTTGATTTCTGTTTTATCAAATGAAATACCATCGTGAATCAAACCATAATCCAAACCATCGATATCAAACAAGTTGAGATAGTTTTTCGTATCACGTTTGTAACCCAAAACATCAATACGGTCTAGGCGTGATTTAAGCGTGAAATCTTTGAATGGCACATCGTAGCTAATATCTGTTGGAACCAACCAAGAATCGTCTTCAATCCAGTAGTTAGCTTCTGCTTCTTGTTGATTGTCCACGAAAACTTGTTTGAACAATCCACAGTGGTAGTTAAGCCCGACACCTTCACCGTTGATGCCAAGTGTTGACATTGAATCGATGAAGCATGATGCCAAACGTCCAAGTCCACCATTACCAAGAGATGGTTCTAATTCAACATCTTCCACTTCAGCAATTGATTTGCCTGCTGCTGCCAATTCATTCTTAACTTCCTTATAGATACCAAGGTTGATTAGGTTGTTTGACAAGAGTTTTCCGATAAGGAATTCAGCTGAGATGTAGTAGACTTTACGTTTAGCTGTATTTTTTGGTTTTTCTGCAGCTAGTTCTTTCACGAAGTGTAAAAGAGCGACGTAAATATCTTCGTTGCTCATGTCAGCAAGTGTTTGTCCTTTATGTTCAAGATAGTTTGTAAATGTAGTAGTCATGTGTATATCCTTTACTTTTTCTTATCCTTTGTTTGGGTTTTTACGACAGTAAAGCGCTGTAATGTCTTTCAAGAAGGCTTTGCGGTCATCCGTCAAATCTTCTTTGCGCATACGCCATTGCCAGTTGCCACCAACAGTATTTGGAATGTTCATGCGGCTTTCTGCAGGTTTGTCAAGCAAGTCTTGCATTGTCGCAATCGCAATGTGACTAACTGTTGCAAACAAAGTACGTAGCATAGCTTGTGTGATTGGTTCATTGTCACAACGGTGTGTGTATGCATCCACAAAAGCTTGTTGTTCTTCTGTTAAATTAGCATACCAGCCGTTAACCACTTCGTTATCGTGTGTACCGTTGTAAGCAACACTATTCACGTCGCAGTTGTGTGGTGCGTCGATACTCTTACCTTCAACATCGTAGAAACCAAATTCTAGAATCTTCATACCTGGGAAGGCAGTATCTTTCAAAAGTTGGTCCGCTTTTTCATCAATGTAACCAAGGTTTTCAGCGATGATTGGTAAGTCACCTAATTCTTCTTTCACGACATCAAACAAGGCACGCCCTGGACCTGGTTGCCAGCTACCGTCGTTTGCTGATTGGTAGTCACCGCGGATTTCCCAGTAGTCTGAGAAGCCTTTGAAGTGGTCAATACGCAATAAATCGTACAACTTGAAGCCTTCTTTGATACGGTAAACCCACCAAGCATAGTTGGTTTTAGCGTGATTTTCCCATGCATAGATTGGATTGCCCCAAAGCTGACCGTCATCACTAAATTCATCAGCTGGTACACCTGCGATGCAAAGTGGATTCTTTTCAGCATCTACTTTGAAGAGTTCAGGCATTGTCCAAACTTCTACACTGTCTGCAGAAACGTAAATTGGCATATCTCCAATGATTTGGATGCCTTTTTGGTTAGCATAACGTTTCAATTCAGCCCATTGTTGATAGAAGAAATATTGGGTTACTTTGTGGTATAAAATCGCATCTTTCAATTGCTCGCGGTAAGCGTTAAGCGCTTGTTCTTCTCTTCTAACAATTGCTTTATCATCCCACTCTTGCAAGGCTTTGTTATTAAATGATTCTTTGATTGCCATGAAATCAGCGTAATCTTGTACCCAATCTGCTTCTTGCTCAAATTGTGCTAATTCTTCAACACGAGCTGGGTTGCTCAAAAATCCTTTAACGGCTTGTTCTAAAATAGGACGACGTAGGTCAAAAATACGGGCATAATCAACTGACTCAACATCATCTCCAAAGTTAACACCTTCAAATGCAGCACGGTCAAGGAAACCTTGGTCCGCCAATTGCTCTAAATCAATAAGGTGTGTGTTTCCAGCAGTAGCAGAAAATGATTGATAAGGGGAATCACCATAACTAGTAGTAGTCAGCGGTAAAATTTGCCAGTACGTTTGATCTGTTTCCACTAGGAAATCAACAAATTCATACGCCTCTTTTCCGAACGTTCCTACTCCCTGAGTGCCAGGAAGTGATGTAATATGCATTAATACGCCACTTGTGCGTTGGTTCATACGTTTTTTCTCCTTCATCAACAAAACTTTTTACATTGCAATTATAACGCAAGCGTTTGCATAAGTCAACTATTTTTGTTAAAAAATAAAAAAAGCTTTCATCACTCAAAGCAAAATGAGTTATAAAAGCTTTCGTTATGCTATTAGAATAGACTTATTCTTCACCGGAAATCTGACGCACACTTTCGCGTTCTCGCAAAATAAACGGTACTATGATTTTTTCAGTGATAGATGTTTTCGGTGATTTTATCAATTCTAGTAACCTTCTAAAACTGGTTCGACCTAAATTTGTAATATTAATGTCAAACGTAGTCAAATAAGGATGAATCAAGGTTGAATAAGAAGAGTTGTTAAAGGTAATAATCGAAATATCATCTGGCACACTTAATTGGTAGTAATGCAACAATTGCGTGATCCGAACAGATATGGTATCGGCAATTACAATCAAGGCTGTAGCTTCTTGCTCCTTAATCTGTTGAATGAAGGATTCTATAACCATAGGCTCTCTACGGTCAAACAAGAGAGCTGGCTGGCTTTTCAAGCCTAATTTTTCTGTGCCACGCAAGTAACCAAAATAACGTTCTGCTGATACTTCAGATTGCAAGTCATCGGTCACAAACAAAAGGTTGTGATGCCCTTTTTCATATAAGTACTCAACAGCCCGTCTTCCCATCAACTGGTTATCATTATCAATATAGGTAATGTCATTTTCATAACCTTCAGGTGCACCAACGATAACAAAAGGAACCTTATTATCCATCAAGTAACGACGAACAGGGTCTTCAGGGTCAGAATATAAAACGATAAAACCATCCACACGCTTTTGGCGGTACATCAATTTCACCTGTTCTTCTAATTCATCAACGGTCATCCCTGTTGCAATTGAAACAGTAAAATCATGCAATTTTGCTTCACTTGTAATAGTAGAAAGAATTTGCATAAAGAAGGGTTCACTAAGGCGGTCAGGAGTTAGCAGAGGCGGAAAAATCAAGCCTATATTATAGGTTAAACCGCTTGCCAACATTTGTGCAGCGACATTTGGCACATAACCCAATTCAGCCATAGCCTGTCGCACCTTGTCTTTTGTTTTTTGAGAAATGGATTTATTGTCTTTTAACACACGACTGACGGTTGAGGGATTGACCCCCGCCTTAGCCGCGACATCTTTAATTGTAACCATCTAGTTCTCCTTTTCCTTTTTCATTTTATACTAGAATCCGTAAACTGACAAGATAATGTAAAATCTTTATCAACTCTTTTGCTACCCATTATACCCAATAGATATTTTTTAGACAACCGTTTGCTTAACAAAATACACTCTTTTATTTTAATTATATAGCTTTATTTCTAAAAACAATACAAAACCTATAACTAAAATATTGTATTCGATTACATTTTGTTATGATTTAGGGGGTAGGTTTGAAAATAAATTAAAATTTTTTCAAAAAAGTTATTGACAATAGATGCAAACGGTTGCATAATAGTAAGTGTAAAAATATTAAAAATCTTTCTCTAGGAGGGAAAACATGAAGAAGAAGAATACCTGGAAAAAATTGTTCCTTGCTGGCGCTGGCCTAACACTTGCTAGTAGTGTGTTAGTGGCTTGTTCGAATTCCTCATCATCGGAATCATCAAGTTCGTCATCATCTGATAAAACAATTAAATTGTGGGTTCCAACAGGCGCTAAAGCCTCTTACGAAGAAATCGTGAAGAAATTCGAAGATGAATCTGGCTACAAAGTCAACATCATCGAATCAAACGACTCTAAAGCTCAGGAAAACGTTAAAAAAGACCCTGAAAAAGCTGCAGACGTCTTTTCACTTCCACACGACCAACTTGGTCAGTTAGTTGAATCTGGTGTTATCCAAGAAATTCCAGATGATTACGCTAAAGAAATTAGCGAACAAGCAACTGAGCAAGCGATTGCCGGCGCACAATACAATGGTAAAACTTATGCTTTCCCATTTGGTATTGAATCACAGGTACTCTTCTATAATAAGAGCAAATTGTCTGCGGATGATGTGAAGAACTATGAAACCATCACAACTAAAGCAACATTTGGTGATACCTTCAAATCTATGAACGCTTATGACACTGCTCCATTGTTCATGTCTGTTGGTGATACTTTGTTTGGTGAAAACGGTGAAACTGTTGACGGTACAAACTGGGCAAACGAAGCTGGTGTTTCTGTTCTTGAATGGATTGCTGACCAGAAAAACAACAGCGGTTTCGTCAATACAACTGCTGAAAACACAATGTCTAAATTTGGTGATGGCAGTGTAGCTGCTATCGAAACAGGACCATGGGACTTGTCAGCTGCTCAAGAAGCTGTTGGTAAAGACAATCTTGGTATCGCTGTTTATCCAAAAATCAACATTGGTGGTAAAGACGTTCAACAAAAAGCCTTCCTTGGTGTGAAACTTTTCGCTGTAAACCAAGCACCTGCTGGTTCTGACACTGACCGTATTGCTGCCTCTTACAAACTCGCATCTATGTTGACTAGCGAAGAAAGTCAAGAAAATCAATTCACTTACGAAGGACGTAACATCATCCCTTCAAACAAAGCAGTTCAAAAATCTGATAAAGTACAATCTGATGAATTGGCACAAGCTGTTATCACAATGGCTTCATCTTCTGACTACACAGTCGTTACACCTAAACTTAGTCAAATGACTACTTTCTGGACTGAAAGTGCTGCTCTTTTAAGTGATGTCTATAATGGTAAAATTCAAAGTAGTGAATACCTCACGAAATTACAAGAATTTGATGCAGATTTAGCAGCAGCTAAATAAGACATATGTAAAGTGGGGAAGTGCTTCCCCACTTTATTTTTTCAGTAATATAAAGGAGCTTTGTATGTTTAACTCACATCATTTTGACAGTGTGACGGTTCAAGAGGCTTTCAAAAAAGGTGGCTTTGATACAAAACTGTCATTTTTAATAATGGGATTTTCAAATCTCTATCATAAACAGTTTATCAAAGGCTTGTTATTCTTACTGTCTGAGATACTCTTTTTAATCGCCTTTGTGACTCAGGTCATTCCAAGTATTAACGGCTTGATTACTTTGGGAACAAATGCTCAAGGTTTGGTGGAAAAAGATGTCGGCGGAATTAAGATGAAGGTTGCCATGGAGGGTGACAACTCAATGCTGCTCCTCATTTTTGGTTTGGCTTCTTTGATTTTCTGTCTTTTCTTTGTCTATATTTACTGGTGTAACCTAAAAAGCGCCCGTAATTTGTATGTTTTGGACAAGGAACATTTAAAAATTCCATCTTTTAAAGAAGATTTTGAAACCTTGGCTAACGGTCGTTTCCACATGACTTTGATGGCTATTCCATTGCTAGGAGTGCTTTTGTTCACTGTCTTGCCATTGATTTACATGATTTGTTTGGCCTTCACCAACTACGACCACAACCACTTGCCACCTAAGAGCTTATTTGACTGGGTCGGTTTCTCTAACTTTGGTAGCATCTTCAATGGACGCATGGCGGGAACTTTCTTCCCTGTTCTATCATGGACATTGATTTGGGCGGTATTTGCCACTGTAACCAACTTCTTCTTTGGTATTGTCTTGGCTTTGATCATCAACACTAAAGGCTTGCGATTTAAAAAATTATGGCGAACAATCTTTGTTATTACCATCGCCGTTCCGCAGTTCATCTCTCTTCTTATCATGAGAAACTTGCTTAACGATGCTGGTCCTGTTAATGCCATTCTTGAAAAAATTGGGTTGATTTCAGCAGCAAATCCACTTCCATTCTTATCAGACCCTATTTGGGCGAAATTCTCAATTATCATCGTGAATATGTGGGTTGGTATTCCAGTAACAATGCTTGTTGCAACTGGTATCATCATGAACTTGCCACAAGAACAAATCGAAGCGGCTGAAATTGACGGAGCAAGTAAGTTCCAAATCTTCAAGTCAATTACCTTCCCACAAATTTTGTTGGTGATGATGCCAAACTTGATTCAACAGTTTATTGGAAACATCAATAACTTCAACGTTATCTACCTGCTAACAGGTGGAGGACCAACAAACTCAAACTACTACCAAGCAGGTAGCACAGACTTGCTGGTTACTTGGCTCTACAAACTGACCGTTACCGCGGCAGACTACAACCTAGCTTCTGTTATCGGTATCATCATCTTTGTTCTTTCTGCAGTCTTCAGTCTTCTAGCTTATACAAGAACAAGTTCTTATAAAGAAGGGGTTGCAAAATAATGAAAAACAAAAAGCGATTAACACTAACATTTGTTTATATTTTATTGATTGTTTTATCAATCATTTGGCTTTTCCCTATCGTTTGGGTTGTCTTAACCAGTTTTCGTGGCGAAGGAACGGCGTATGTTAACTACCTTATTCCAAAAACATGGACACTGGATAACTACATCAAGCTCTTTACGTCAAGTGCCTTTCCTTTTGGGCAATGGTTCTTAAACACCTTGTACGTTGCAACCGTTTCATGTATCATTTCAACCTTTATCACAGTAGCTATGGCTTACTCATTGAGCCGTATCAAATTCAAACACCGCAATGGTTTCCTTAAAATTGCCCTTGTCTTGAATATGTTCCCGGGTTTCATGAGTATGATTGCCGTTTACTACATCTTAAAGGCATTCAACCTTGACCAAACCCTACTAGCCTTGATTTTGGTTTATTCAGCTGGTGCCGCACTCGGTTTCTACATTGCTAAAGGCTTCTTTGATACCATCCCGTATTCACTTGATGAATCAGCAATGATTGATGGGGCAACACGCGCTGATATTTTCTTTAAAATCACCTTGCCACTATCAAAACCAATTATCGTTTACACTGCTTTGATGGCCTTTATCGGACCTTGGATTGACTTCATCTTTGCCAAAGTTATCCTTGGTGATGCGACAAGTAAATACACTGTCGCTATCGGACTCTTCTCAATGCTTGAACAAGATACCATCAATGAATGGTTCATGTCATTCACGGCTGGTTCGGTTATCATTGCTATCCCAATCACCTTGCTCTTCATGTTTATGCAAAAATACTACGTTGAAGGCATCACAGGTGGTTCGGTTAAATAATAGACAAGACACACACTCTCCTTCTTACA
>NZ_DBPA01000025.1:30175-41191 GCF_002300045.1 Streptococcus sp. UBA632
TTGAGATTATCCTCATCAAAGACACGAAGTAAATTCAGCATATCATAGGCAAGAGGAAGTTGTGGCAACTCTTGTCGAGATACCCATTTGACTTCGCCCTCATCAGACGAACGAAGGTTACCTTCAAATTCAGACGTGCGATAAAGAAAGACCAGATAACGCTCATCGTCCTTGGTGTACCAATGTTTCATGCCAACTAATTGCGGGTGTTTGATGGTTAAGCCCGTTTCTTCCTTAATTTCACGAATAACCGATTCAACCAAGCTTTCATGCGGCTCAATGTGTCCACCTGGTAGAGCAGCTCCTGACCAAGCATAACGTTTTGGGTCCCGAATCTGCATCACCAACCGCCCCCGATCGTCCTCAATCAGACACATATTGGTTAAAATCACATTTTGTGAACGTGACATCTCGTCCTCCTCATATACGAAAATCAATGATTTTCTACAAAATCTAAAATAGCTTCATACGTTATTTGTGATGCTGCTATACCAATCCCAAGATGAACTAATTCTTCATCTGTACACTCCAGTACAATACCATTAATTTCTAGGAGTACGAGCATCACAAAAATACCTATACGATTATTACCATCTAAAAAAGCGTGATTCTTAATCAAAGAGTAACATAGCCTAGAAGCCTTCTCTTCAATAGTTGGATAGCGATCAACTCCAAAATAAACATCGACAATTTTAGAAAGCGATGATTCGACTAATCCTTTGTCGCGAACACCATCTACACCTCCAGAAGCTGCAATTAATTGACTATGTAGGGCAATAACCTGTTCAACGGTTAAATGTTTCATTTTGCGAGTTCCTTAAAAGCATCTAAATGTCTTGACAAAATAGCATTTGCCACATCATCAACACTAGCTTGATCTGCAACAACTGTTTCTTCTTGTTCTTCTTGAACTAGGGTATTGTAATCAAGCAGGACATATTTAGGTTTATTATTCTTTAAAATAACAGCCGTTCCTTTATTGTCAACCATACGAGCTACTTTAGAAAAATTTTGATTTGCCTCAGTGATTGGAACTAAATTTTCAAGATCGATTTGCATTATGATTGCCCTCCTTTTTGATTATCATATCATTTTTAATGACGAAAAACAAAATAATAGGATGAATTTATCCTATTATTAATCCATCGCCTTTAATTCTAGCACCATATCGCGTAATTGGGCTGCCAGTTCAAAGTCAAGGATTTCTGCGGCTTCTTGCATTTGTTTTTGGAGTTTTTTGATGGTGTCTTGGCGTTCTTTTTTCGTCATGCTGTTGTAATCAGGAATATCTTCTGCCACGTCGGTGTCAGCCGTTTTCGAGATCGCAATCAAATCACGAATGTCTTTCTTAATGGTTTGTGGGACAATGCCGTGTTCTTTGTTGTAACGCATTTGGATTTCACGACGACGAGCCGTTTCATCCATGGCTTTTTGCATGGATTCGGTAATCTTGTCCGCATACATGATAACGTGTCCCTCACTATTACGAGCAGCTCGTCCGATAGTTTGGATTAAGCCACGTTCATTTCGCAAAAAACCTTCTTTGTCAGCATCCAAGATGGCCACCAAGCTAACCTCAGGCACGTCAATTCCTTCGCGCAGCAAATTGATACCAATTAAGACATCAAAGACGCCCAGACGCAGGTCACGAATGATTTCTGTCCGTTCTAGCGTCTTAATATCTGAGTGCATGTATTTGACCTTGACGCCCATTTCCTTCAAGTAATCGGTCAAGTCTTCTGCCATTTTCTTGGTTAAAGTGGTAATGAAGGTTCGCTCACCTTTTTCCACACGGGCATTGATTTCACCCAGCAGGTCGTCCATTTGTCCCATGGTCGGACGCACTTCAACCTCAGGGTCAAGCAATCCAGTCGGACGGATGATTTGTTCAACAATGGTATCCGTTTGCTCTAGCTCGTAGTCACCTGGAGTGGCTGACACATAAACAATTTGGTGAACGTGGCTTTCAAACTCTTCCCGACGTAAAGGACGATTATCCAAGGCACTTGGCAAACGGAAACCGTGATTAACCAGCATTTCTTTACGCGAACGGTCCCCGTTATACATGCCTTTAATTTGTCCCATGGTCATGTGACTTTCATCCACCATGATGAGAAAATCCTCTGGGAAAAAGTCTAGCAAGGTAAACGGTGGCTCGCCTTCTGAACGACCATCCATATAGCGAGAATAGTTTTCGACACCGCTAGTGTAGCCCATTTCGCGGAGCATTTCCACATCGTACTCTGTCCGCTGGCGAATACGTTGCGCCTCGATGAGTTTGCCTTCTGACTCAAATTGTTTGACCTGTTCTTCCATTTCCGCCAAGATCTCCTTGATGGCGTGCTCCATGTGCTCTTCGTTGGTCACGAAGTGAGTGGCTGGGAAAATCGCCAAGTGTTCCACCTCGCCAAGCACTCGTCCTGTCAAACTTTCAATTTCGCAGATACGGTCAATTTCATCCCCGAAAAATTCCACACGAAAGGCATGGTCATCACGGCTGGCTGGGAAAATTTCAACCACATCACCGCGCACACGAAAACGCCCACGTTGGAAATCAATATCATTTCGCTCAAACTGAATGTCCACTAAGTCATTCAACAACTGATCACGTGAGATTTCTTGTCCAGGACGTAAGCTAACCACGCTATCTGCATATTCTTTGGGCGAACCCAAACCATAGATACAAGACACCGATGCGACAACAATCACATCGTTACGTTCCAGCAAGGCAGAGGTCGCCGAGTGACGCAATTTATCAATTTCATCATTCACCGAGCTGTCTTTTTCAATATAAGTGTCACTTGATGGCACATAAGCCTCAGGTTGGTAATAGTCATAATAAGATACGAAATATTCCACGGCATTATCAGGGAAAAATTCCTTAAATTCCCCGTAAAGCTGGCCCGCCAAGGTTTTATTGTGGGCAATGACCAAGGTTGGCTTGTTAACCTGAGCAATCACCTGACTCATCGTGTACGTTTTACCAGTTCCCGTTGCTCCCAACAGAATCTGCGCCTTTTCACCGCCTTCAATATTATCAACCAATTCCTTAATTGCTTCTGGCTGGTCACCAGCAGGCTGGTATTTTGATACTAATTTAAACTGATTATCTGTTACCCTATCAATCATGTTTTGCCTTCCTCTTCCATTGCTTTGATGTCCTCATTTTAACACAAGTTTGACGGAAAATCTGCTTTAGACTTCTTAAAGCAACTGGCATTTTTATGTTATATTTTCTAACATCGTCTGTTACTTAAATTTGCCTTAACTTGTGAATTTTGATATAATAGCACTATTACTAACCAAAAAGGAGACTAACATGAAGCACAAATTGAAAGCTCTTATGCTAGCTATGCTCTCTGTATTCTTTGTGTTGGGTGCAAAGACGACGCACGCTGATACGATTAAGATTGTGTCAGATACCGCCTATGCCCCATTTGAATTTAAAGACTCAGATCAAACCTATAAAGGTATTGACGTTGATATTATCAATGAAGTTGCCAAACGCGAAGGCTGGGACGTTGATATGACCTTCCCAGGTTTTGATGCGGCGGTAAATGCCGTTCAGTCTGGACAAGCAGATGCCTTGATGGCTGGTACGACAATCACAGACGCTCGTAAGAAATTATTCACTTTTTCTGATCCTTACTACGATACCGCTGTTGTTGTATATACACGTGGCAACGCTAAAATTTCAAGCTACAAACAGCTTAAAGGAAAAACCATCGGGGTTAAAAACGGAACCGCTTCTCAAAGCTTCTTGAAAGATAATCAAGAAAAATACGGTTACACCATCAAAACATTTGATACCAGTGATCTTATGAATAACAGCCTTGATGCTGGTTCTATTGACGCTGCCATGGACGACGAACCTGTTGTTCAATACGCTATCAAACAAGGTAAAGATTACGCCATTAACATGGACGGCGAAAAAGTCGGTAGCTTTGCCTTTGCCGTTAAAAAAGGTAGCCAATACGAATACCTTATCGATGAATTTAACGAAGGTCTTGCTTCTATGAAGGAAGACGGTACTTATGATGCTATTATGAAAAAATGGCTAGGCGAAGACACTAGTGAATTAGAATCAACTGGTGACGCTAAGGCCAAAGCCACTCCAGTCAAAGATACTTATATCATCGCATCTGATACATCATTTGCACCATTTGAATACCAAGACGGTAATAACACCTATACTGGTTTTGATATGGACTTGATTAAGGCCATTGCCAAACAACAAGGTTTCAACATCAAAATCAACAATATCGGCTTTGATGCAGCACTCAATGCAGTGCAATCAGGACAAGCTGATGGGGTTATCGCGGGAATGACTATCACAGATGCCCGTAAAGCTATCTTTAACTTCTCAGATCCTTATTACACAACCAATATCATCCTAGCGGTTAAAAAAGGAAGCTCTGTTAAATCATACGAAGACCTTTCTGGTAAAACCGTTGGAGCTAAAAACGGTACTTCTTCTTACACTTGGTTGGAAGAACACGCTGATCAATACCACTACACTTTGAAAGCTTTTGATGAAGCTTCTACAATGTACGATAGTTTGAACTCAGGTTCAATTGATGCCTTGATGGATGATGAAGCTGTTTTGGCTTACGCTATCCAACAAGGACGCAACTTTGAAACACCAATTCCTGGTGAAGCTTCAGGTACCGTCGGATTTGCCGTTAAAGCTGGTTCAAATCCTGAATTGATTGAAATGTTCAACAACGGACTTGCAGCCCTTAAAGCAAACGGTACTTACGACAAATTAGTTGCTAAATACCTCACAACTTCTTCAGATACATCTAGCTCATCATCTGATTCAAGCGTGAATGAAACAACGATTTGGGGACTTCTTAAAAACAACTACCGTCAATTGTTGGCTGGTTTAGGAACAACCCTTGGCTTAACCTTGATTTCATTTGCGATTGCCACTGTTATCGGTATCATCTTTGGTATGATGGCTGTCGCTCCAAATAAAGTCCTACGTGGTATCTCAGCAGTCTTTGTTGACGTGATTCGTGGTATCCCACTAATGATTGTTGCGGCCTTCATTTTCTGGGGAATTCCAAACCTTATCGAATCAATCACAGGTCGCCAAAGCCCTATCAACGACTTCCTAGCAGCGACTATCGCCCTCTCACTAAATGCTGGTGCTTACATCGCCGAAATTGTCCGTGGAGGAATTGAAGCCGTACCAAAAGGTCAAATGGAAGCCAGCCGTAGTTTGGGTATCTCATACGGCACAACCATGCGCAAAGTTATTTTACCTCAAGCTGTTCGCCTCATGCTACCAAGCTTTATCAACCAATTCGTTATCTCATTGAAAGATACAACAATCATGTCAGCGATTGGTCTTGTGGAACTCTTCCAAACAGGTAAAATCATTATCGCCCGTAACTACCAATCATTCCGTATGTACGCTATCTTAGCAGTTATTTACCTCGTAATGATTACCCTTTTGACTCGTTTAGCAAAACTGTTAGAAAAGAGGCTTAAGTAATGTCAGAATTGAAAATTGATGTTCAAGATTTACATAAATCTTACGGAGACAATGAAGTCTTAAAAGGAATTACCACTCAGTTTCATGAAGGAGACGTTGTTTGTATCATTGGACCATCTGGTTCAGGAAAATCAACTTTCCTACGCACACTCAACTTACTTGAAACCATCACTAGCGGTAAAGTCATCGTTGACGGTTACGAACTTTCTGACCCTAAAACGAACGTCGATAAAGCCCGTGAAAACATCGGTATGGTGTTCCAACATTTCAACCTTTTCCCACACATGACCGTGCTTGAAAACATCACTTTCGCTCCTGTCGAATTAGGAAAAGAAAGCAAGGAAGAAGCTGAAAAACACGCGATGGAATTGCTTGAAAAAGTTGGCCTTGCAGATAAACGCGATGCCAAACCAGATAGCCTATCTGGAGGACAAAAACAACGTGTCGCCATCGCTCGTAGTTTGGCCATGAAACCTGATATCATGCTTTTTGACGAACCAACATCTGCCCTTGACCCTGAAATGGTCGGGGATGTATTGAACGTTATGAAAGACTTGGCAGAACAAGGCATGACCATGTTGATTGTAACCCACGAAATGGGATTTGCACGCCAAGTGGCGAACCGCGTTATCTTCACAGACGGCGGTGAATTTATCGAAGACGGCACACCAGAACAAATCTTCGACAACCCACAGCACCCACGTCTAAAAGACTTCCTAGATAAAGTCTTGAACGTGTAACTGAGTAAGAAAAGCCAACAACTAAAGTTGCTGGCTTTTCTACGCTAAGTGTTATAACACTTAGCTAACTCACTTATTAGCAAAAAGAGCAAGTTATTATCGAACTTGCTCTTTTTGCTAATAACCTTTTGAAAATGGTCGGATGCTAAAGTATCTCGACTTTTTACGTTATCTACTATCAGGTAGATAACTTGATTTCTTACTAGCTCCCGATAAAAATCAATATTATTTTTATCAGGAACTAGTAACTCTCTAAATCTATTAGGAGTGTTGTCATTTTGCAGCTATAATACTTTTACTCTAGATAAAAAACCTAGCCATATAGGCTAGGTTTTTAAAGTAAGCAGGCTTTATTCTTTTATTTCTCCTGCTTTTTTTGCGGCTAACTTTTCGCGCTCCAACCGCAAACGTCTATTTGGGTTTAATGTATTGAACAGTTCTTCTAGCTTTTCAGCATTCCAAACATCGGCTGCTGATACAAAATTCCCATCTTTATCTCTAAAAGATATCGGTTTATCTCCCATAAGAACCCCCAATAAAATACAATATAAGATCAATTATAAATCATCACAATTCCTATCGTTAGATAACTATGCTATCAACGACAAGTGGCAGGTTAATCTACAAATTCAAATTCAAAGTTACCGATTCGGACGATATCACCATCTTTGGCTCCGCGTTCACGAAGGGCTTCATCGACACCCATACCACGCAATTGACGGGCAAATTTCATTATAGATTCGTCGCGTTCCATATTGGTCATGACAAAGAGCTTTTCAAGTTTTTCACCTGACAATACCCATGCTGCATCGTCATCACGTGAAATCTCAAATGGAGGTTCGTCTGGATCAAAGCCATAGTAAACTTCTTCATCCACCATGTCATCATCAGTATAAAGCAAGAATTCATCTGTCTTAGCAAGCAATTCTGCTGTTGCTTCCATAAGATTATCCAAACCTTGATGTGCCAAGCTTGAAATTGGGAAAATCATTGGCATTTCTTCGAAATCATCGTAATTCGCAGCCAATTTTTCCTTAAAGACTTTCAAGTTTTCTTCGGCTTCTGGCATATCCATCTTATTAGCCACTATAATTTGTGGGCGCTCCATTAAACGAAGATTGTAAGTTTCAAGCTCGTTGTTAATCGCTAGATAGTCTTCGTACGGATCACGTCCTTCGCTAGCTGACATATCAATCACATGCAAAATAACGCGAGTGCGCTCAATATGGCGAAGAAATTGTGTTCCAAGTCCAACACCTTGCGAAGCCCCTTCAATCAAGCCTGGCAAATCAGCCATAGCAAAACTGTCACCTGATTTGGTGCGAACCATACCTAGGTTTGGCACGATTGTGGTGAAGTGATAAGCACCAATTTTAGGTTTAGCGGCTGTCACGACACTTAGCAAGGTTGATTTACCAACTGATGGGAAACCGACCAAACCAACATCTGCCAAGATTTTCAATTCCAACTGCAATTCACGCTCTTCACCTGGCTCACCATTCTCAGCAATTTCAGGTGCAGGGTTACGCGGAGTCGCAAAGCGGATATTACCGCGTCCACCACGTCCACCACGAGCAACTACAAATTCTTGACCATTTTCAACCAAGTCAGTGATAACTTTGCCAGTTTCGGCATCGCGTACTGTCGTTCCTTGCGGCACTCGAACAATCAAGTCCTCTGCCCCACGACCATGCATTCCCTTAGTCATACCTTTTTCACCTGATTTGGCTTTGAAAATGCGGTTATAACGAAAATCCATCAAGGTGCGCAAACCTTCATCCACTTTAAAGATGACTGAGCCTCCTTTTCCGCCATCACCACCCCAAGGTCCACCGTTGGGAACGTATTTTTCACGACGAAATGCAACCATTCCATCACCGCCACGACCAGCTTTGACACTGATTTTTGCGGTATCTAAAAACATACTCATGATTATTTCCTATTCTTTCATTAAAATTGCACTAAAGCATAAAAAAACGCCTCTTCAGCGTTTCTTACATAATAGAACCGATAGCAGCCGCTACAATGCCTCCTACGGTTACAAGAAGCATCAAGATAACAACTACCATTGTTAATTTTTCAAATAGCGTTTTTTTACGCGGTCCGTTTTCACCAAATGCCACTATTACATACCTCGCTCATTTACTTTATACCTATTATCATAACATTAAAGCAGCAAATAATCAAATAACTACTACAATTCCACACCAAATTCTGCTAAAGAAGCCACTTCTTCAGCACTTAAGCGACGCCATTCTCCCAATGCTAACGAGGTATCCAATTGTAAAGGTCCCATGCTGATGCGCTGCAAATCCACCACGGTTTTCCCGCAAGATTGAACCATGCGTTTCACCTGATGAAATTTTCCCTCTTTAATCGTAATCTCAACAAAACTCGTATCCGTGACCTTATCAACCTCTAAAATGCTCAATCGAGCAGGCTGGCAAACAAAGTCTTTCAAGGTAATCCCTTCAGCAAAAGCAGCTACGTCTTCTTTTGTCATCACACCAGCCACCTTGGCACGATAGGTTTTCTCCACGTGTTTTTTAGGTGATAACATGGCATGAGCTAGTTTCCCATTATTGGTCAATAGCAAAAGCCCATGGGTATCAATATCCAAACGCCCCACTGGAAAGACTTCCTTATCCCAAGCCGTTTTATCCAACAAATCCAAAACCGTTTGATGATGGTTGTCCTCCGTAGCTGAAATAACCCCTTTTGGCTTGTTCAAGAGATAATAAACGTATTTTTCATAAACAAGTCTTTGATTGTCAAAGACAATCTCATCAGTTGAGGCATCTATTTGGCGTTTTGCTGACGTTTCAATCTTATCATTCACACAAATTTGTTTTTTCTTGAGCAATTGCTTGACCTCTGTTCTCGATCCCAACCCTGCTTCAATTAAAAATTTATCTAAACGCATACTAACCTTTCTATAATGGCACTCTTTTTATTGTAGCATTTTCAAAGCACAAAGAAAACAAGGTAGGTAAACCCTACCTTGTTTAATAACCTAAGCCTTATTCTTTGTAAGCGTAAGTAAAGTCAACTGATAATCCTGTTGAGTTACGAACAAGTCCTTTCAATG
Organism: Streptococcus sp. UBA632; assembly: GCF_002300045.1. Taxonomy (NCBI): domain Bacteria; kingdom Bacillati; phylum Bacillota; class Bacilli; order Lactobacillales; family Streptococcaceae; genus Streptococcus; species Streptococcus sp. UBA632. Next base: position 39,504 of record NZ_DBPA01000025.1, read on the forward strand.
AAGGATTTTGAAGTGATTCTGTACTACGGAAGTAGATTGGGTTGTAGTAAGCATTTTCGTAAAGGATTTTTTCTGCTTCTTTGTAGTCTTCAGCAGCTGCTTCTGGATCTAGAGCATCTGTTGTGATAGCTTTTTTATAAGCAGCATCGTAATCAGTGTTTGAGAATTTACCATAGTTATATGATGAATTTGATGTGAACAAGCCGTAGAATGTTGAACCTTCTGGGTAGTCACCACCCCAAAGAACAAGGGCAACATCAAAGTTTTGGTTCTTAGTATCTTCTAGACGTTGTTTGAAGGTAACGAATTTTTCTTCAACAGTCAATCCTGGAAGAGCTTCTTCCCAAGTTTGTTTGAGGTAATCAACAGTCGCTTTTGCAACTGGGCTATCAGCATCTGATGTGATAGTCAATTTAACAGAGTCTGTACCCAATTCTGCTAAACCTTCTTTGAAGAGTTTTGTTGCTTCTTTCTCATCATAGCTATAACCTGGCTCAACGTAATCAGTCAAGTCTGTACCATCAGGCAACGTTTCAAGTCCATAAGGTACCAAGGCAGTTGCTGCTTTAGAACCGGTGTCGATAGCGGCTTTAACGATACCTTCGCGGTCTGTTGCCAAGTTAAGAGCTTGACGGATTTTAGTATTTGTCAAAGCTGGTACAGTACCAGTTTCGTTATAAACCAGGTAAGATGTTGTTGCTTCTGGAACTTGGACAACGTCTTTATTGTTTTTGTTAGCGTTGTAGATGGCTTCTGTACCTGAGATACCAGCTGCATCAAGTTCGCCGTCTTTATACATTTGAACGGCTGTATCTGGTTTCTTGATGGTTTGAATGATGACTTTTTCGTTTTTCACATTGTCAGCATCCCAGTAGTATTTGTTTTTAACCAACTTGAATGTGCCACTTGTACCGTTCCAATCTTCAACAGTGTATGGACCAGAGTAAAGGGCTTTGTCTGAGTTTGTTCCGTAATCAGCACCTGCTTTTTCTACAAATGCTTTGCTTTGTGGCATGAAGTTTGTAAACGAAAGAAGACTCATGAACTGAGGTGAAGGGCTAGACAAAGTAAAGATAACTTTATTGCCATCTGCTTTAACACCAAGTTCGTCAACACTCTTAGTACCAGCGATTACTTCTTCGGCATTCAAAACGTGTGCATCAGAAGCAAGGTAAGCATACTCTGAAGCTGTTGTTGGGTCAACAATACGTTGCCATGTGTAAACAAAATCTTCAGCAGTTAAGTCGCTACCGTCTGACCATTTCAAGTTATCACGCAAGGTTGCTGTGTAAGTCAAACCGTCGTCAGAAACTTCAACTTTTTCAGCCAAGTCAGGTTTCAATTCACCTTTTTTATCGCGGCGAAGCAAGTTACTACCTGAGTTACCAATGGCAATAGATGAGTAAGTATCAGTGTTTTTTGAAATGTCTAACGTATTGATTTCAGTTGGAATGCACCAGTTGATTTCGTTTTTTGATGATGACGAAGATGAACTGCTACCTCCACAAGCTGCTAAGGTCACTGCCGACAGCAAGGTCACTGCACCTAATCCAACACGTTTCCAATTTGAAGTGATCTTCATAAATGGTTCCTCCTAACCATAACTTTCTTTCATGATTGATACTATTATAACATACTGTTTTCAAAAAATACAGAAAATTTCTAAATTATTGAAAAATTCCATAATT
>NZ_DBPA01000025.1:41324-43402 GCF_002300045.1 Streptococcus sp. UBA632
CATCAATGTTTGGGCAGATATTCTTTTCACCGATTTTTTCAAGAAAACCTGCTTTTTTCATCACACGGAAAGGTTGGGGGTTGACGTGCGATAAAATCAAGGTCATGCCACGTTGCTGACAGGTTTCACGGATTTCTTCAAGAGCATCCAACCCTGAAATATCCATAGCAGGAACATTTCGCATCCGAAGAATCAGGGCATTTTTACCTTCCTCATAGCTAATGTCAAGAAAGTCATTGGTCGTTCCAAAGAACAAAGAACCAAACACTTCATAAACCACGGTATTTTTTGGTACTACTTTTAAATCAAGCGCGTCAGTATTCTCATTATCTGCTTCATCAACCCATTGGCGAACTTCCGCGATGTCTGACATTCGTTTCAAGAATAAAAAGGCCGCTAAAACCATACCAAACTCAATCGCAACCACCAAATCAAAAAAGACGGTTAACAATAGAGTAGTTACCAAAACAACAATGTCACTCTTTGGAGCCGTACGTAGCATATATACAAAAGTTCGCCAACCACTCATATTGTATGCGACCATAATCAAGATAGCCGCCAAGCAACTCATTGGAATCAAAGAGGCATAGGGCATGAGAAAGAGTAAAATTAACAACAAAACAAGTGCATGCGTCATACCAGCGATTGGCGTGCGTCCACCGTTTTTAACGTTGGCTGCTGTACGAGCAATAGCTCCTGTTGCAGGAATGCCACCGAATAAGGCCGACATCATATTTCCCACACCTTGCCCAACTAATTCAGCATTTGAGCGATGACGACTGCCAATCATACCGTCTGAAACCACACAAGACAGCAAGGATTCAATTGACGCTAAAATAGCAATGGTGAAGGCAGGTGATAACAGTTGACGCACCAACGAAAGGGAGATGTTGGGCATTGAAAAGGTTGGTAAACCTGCCTTAATGGTGTACAAATCTCCAATCGTTGGGACAGATAAATGGGCCAGCTGAACAATGGCAGTTGTTACAAAAATAGCTACCAGTGAGCCTGGTATTTTTTGAGAAACACGAGGCCAAAAAATCTGAATGCTAAGAGCCAACAAACCAATTAGCAAGGTTGGCAAATGAATGGTATTAAGGTGTTGGGCATAAGCTACTAGTTTATCTGTAAATTCAGCAGGAACTGCTCCCATGCTTAATCCCAAGAAATCCTTTAATTGCCCCACTAAAATACCAATGGCAATTCCCAAGGTAAAACCAACCGTAATGGTTTTAGGAATAAAACTGATTAAATTTCCAAATTTTAACAAGCCCATGACAATCATCATCAAACCCGCTAAAAAAGTAGCCGTTGCCAAGCCACTCATGCCATATTGCGAGACGATGCCATAAATAATCACAACAAAGGCGGCGGTTGGACCACCGATTTGTACGCGGCTTCCCCCTAAAAACGAAATAAAAAAACCAGCGATAACACCGGTGTAAAGCCCTTGTTCTGGATTCACACCTGACGCAATTGCCAAAGCAATTGATAACGGTAGGGCGATGATTGCCACGATAATTCCAGCCACAAGATCTTTTGCAAACTGTGCTCTAGTGTAACCCTTGAGCGTGCTAAACAGTTTTGGTTTTATGTATTGAAAAGCGTCCATTCTCTCCTCCTATCTTTATTTGCTCTCAGACGCTTACGAGAACTTCACCTCCCATTTTATCATAGCTCCACCAAAAACTCTAGGCCTCTTAGGCCAAAAAAGCCTGTTATTTCGGTTTTTTTAGCCCTTTTTCACTTAACTTTACAATGATAAGTGTACAATAAAAACTGGCTCTATAATTCTGTAGTAGGTAAATCCACTTTAGAAATTATGGTGCCTTTTCCTCTGTTAAAAACATACTAAGATTAGTAGTGAGAAAATCCCCCGACAGGAGAAAGCACTCGCTACTTTTCCTTTTATGTTAAAGTAGTGGTATCTTGTTAAGTCGAGTTCTCTTTTGACGCTAGACGTCATAACAAAAACTGGCAAGGCACCTGTTTTAGGGAGAATTTTATCAAAGTATGTAGGACGCAAGATATCATTTTCAATACTCGATGTCAGGTGTCCCACATACTTGGAACCATTC
>NZ_DBPA01000022.1:0-341 GCF_002300045.1 Streptococcus sp. UBA632
ACACCTGGTTGGTTGAATGGGTTAACAGCGTTAAGGTAACCTGAAAGACCAATAGCCAACTCGAAGAAGTAGATTGTATAACCAAGAGTGAATTCATCTTGTTGAGGAAGTGTCAAGAACATGTTAGGTACTCCACCGTCAGTGTGAGCAAGAAGTACACCATCAGTTGCTTTTTTGTTTACGAAATCAACGTCTTTACCTTGAAGGTAACCAAGGCCATCAAGGTCTTCTGACAATTCAGGAATAACAACGTTTTTACGTGGTTTATCAACACGAACAACTGTTTCAAAGATGTTGCGGTAACCTTCTTGGATGAATTGTCCAAGTGAGTGAAGGTCTGT
>NZ_DBPA01000022.1:381-972 GCF_002300045.1 Streptococcus sp. UBA632
CCTTCTGATTCACCTGCTAATTGTTTCCACCATTCACCAAAGTATTGCAGTGATGGTTCATAGTTTGCCAAGATTTCAGTTACATAACCTTTACGGTAAAGGATGTTACGGATAGCAGCGTATTGGTAAGCAATGTTTTCTGAAAGTTTGTCAGATGACAAATCTTTGCGCGCTGCGTTAGCACCATTCATAAGAGCTTCAATATCAATACCTGCAGCAGCAATTGGAAGAAGACCTACTGGTGTCAATACTGAGAAACGTCCACCAACATTATCTGGCACAACAAATGTTTCCCAATCGTTAGCAACAGCTTCTACTTTAACAGCACCTTTTGCTTTATCAGTAGTTGCATAGATACGTTTGTTAGCTTCTTCTTGACCGTATTTTTCAATCAAAAGTTCTTTGAAGACACGGAAAGCAATCGCTGGTTCAGTTGTTGTTCCTGATTTAGAAATAACGTTTACTGAGAAATCTTTATCTTTCACGTATTCGACAAGATCTGCTAAGTAACTTGAAGAAATTGAGTTACCTGCGTAAAGGATTTGTGGACCTTTACGGTCTGCAGATGCTTGTAAGTTGTAGAAATGATTA